>JBLMXH010000056.1:0-8436 GCA_050257685.1 Nitrospirota bacterium | reverse complement strand
CGTTAGTCAGGTGGATCTGTTCGATGCGGGCGCCGCCACTCCTACCCTCCAACAATTACAGCAATATGACATTGTGTTCACCTTCTCCAATAACGTTTGGAACGACGCCGTCGCGATGGGTGACGTGCTTGCGGATTATGAGGACGCGGGCGGAGTGGTGGTAGTCGGTAATCATGCGTGGGCGAATGATGGTGGGTGGCTCCTGCAGGGAAGGTGGATGACCGGCGGATATAGTCCATACAACCCCACCGGCCAATTTAACTTTTCTATTAACACAGCCAATATCATCGATCCTTCTCACCCGTTAATGCAGGGAGTGAGCAGCTTGAGTGCCTTATGGCGTGAGGGCGTGCCGTTGGCATCAGGTGCATCGGCGGTCGCAATGTGGACGGATGGCCCGCCAGCCGTGGCTTATAAGACTAACAACGGCAGGACAGCAGTTGGACTAAACGCCTGGCTGGGCCACACCAATGAGTTCGCGGGGGCATGGGGACGGGTGATAGTGAATGCGGGCAGATGGCTGCGTTGCGGTGGTACACCAACCCCAACGCCGAGTCCCACGGCAACCGCAACCGCAACCCCTACCGCGACAGCAACACCTACTGCCTCGGCAACTGGAAGTCCTACGGTATCACCTAGTCCGACGGTAACGCCTAGCGCAACGCCTAGTCCAACACTTACACCAACTCCAAGCGCGACCGCGACGCCGACAAGTACACCTACTTCAACGCCCAGCACTACTCCCACTGCAAGCCCAAGCGCTACTGCCACCCCGTCAATCGGGTGTGTTTTAGGACAAGGTTATTGGAAGAACCATGATGAATGGCCGGTAAATCAATTGCAGCTTGGCAACCGCACCTATAATCGACAGGAATTACAATCGATTCTACGTCAGCCACCACGTGGCAATGGCTTGGTTCAGCTGGCGCACCAGGAAATCGCAGCAAAGCTTAATATCGCCAATGGCGCGGATGGAAGCTGTGTCGCGCAAGTATTAACTGCAGCCGATGCATTGATCGCGAACCTGGTGATTCCGCCTGTGGGCAGCGGTCACCTGGGAGCAAATGCTTATGTGCGAACGCTCGGGACTTACAACAAGGGCGACCTGTGCGTTCCACAATGCGATTTGCCTTCTTCGCCCGCGCCGAGTCCGCGCCCGACAGCGCGACCACATCCCTCACGAGCCCCGCGTCCCTGATTAGAAAAACCTCAGCTTTATTCGGAGGTGGGGAGTGCAGCCGGGGTCATCCGACCCCGGCTGCAGCTTGTACGTAAGAAGTGGTCTGCCGCTACGTTGTGTCAGTTAACTTAAAGACTTGGCAGGTTTCAACGGCGATCAACACCGTACGCTACGAACAAATCAACGCCATGTTACTCAACGAGTTTCTGAAAGAACACGGGGGTAGCTTTCAGCAATCCGTAGGTTCCGCGTGAGTGTTAAAGAATGTGTCGCCTGGGCATCGACCCCGGCGACACCTTTCGACGACATGTAACCACTACCGTCAACGTAGTGCAGGTTTGCCGGCCTTGAGAGGGAACGTAGCCACTGAATGAGGTGTAGTAAGAATCCTTTGCGGTGGGACAGTTAGTTTCTTAATCAACTCAACGAATCGCGGGTCTCCCCGCAGAGTGTCAAAATTCGGATCGACGTGAATGTATATAACGAAAGGATCTCGCTCTTCTTCGGCCATGTCGAGCCATTCAATGGCCTTGTCGTTATCTCCGAGTCCCACATACACGAGCGCGATGTGAAATGGTGAAACGTACTGTTTAGCCGTTCTTGAGCCGATCAATTCGGCGAGGATCCTGCGCGCTTCGGCTTCCCGGCCTGATTGGCCATAAACAAATCCGAGCGTTGCTTTGAAGATTGCACGGCTGTTCGGCGCATTCGCTACTCTTTCCAATTCTGCGATAGCCTTTTCATGCATTCCTTTTTTGTTGTAGGCAAGGCCCAGAAACACGTGAGCCAGCGGCAGTTCAGGATCCAACTCCAGTGTTTTACCCAATTGTTCGATTGCCTGGTCCGGCTCTCGCGCCAGGAAGAATAGTTTGCCCAAATCGGCATTAATAATTGGAGAAAGCGGATCGACCTGTTGTGCGATCCTGAGTTCCTTAACAGCGTCCTCAAACCGGCCCATCATACCGAGCGCCTCGCCGTACCAGTGGTGAGCTGTCGCGTAATCCGGGTTTAGTTCAATGGCTCGACGGAACTCCAATTCTGCGCCTACAAAGTCCCAGTCGTACCAGAATTTCACGTAGCCGAGAGTGGCGTGCGGCTCGGCAAGTGATTGATCAATTTCGAGTGCCTTAATTGCAGCAGCTTTCGCCCGTGCGATGAACTCTTCGCGCGGAAGTTGCTCTTGCCACACCAACAGAGCGTAGGCATCAGCCATGCCGGCATACGCGGAGGAATAGGTCGGATCGAGATCAAGCGCCTGCCTGAAGAATTCCAGGCTTTGCTCCAGCGCAGCGGGCGTTCGTTTGTTCCAGGCATAGCGCCCTTTCAAATAAGCGCGATACGCGTCGAGATTGTCCGTGTGGCGTGTGGTAAGAAGCTTTCGATCCTCTTCACTCACGTTCCGGATCAGCACTTTGGCGACGCCTTCCGAAATCGCATCTTGAATGGCAAATACCTCGGTAAATTTCTCGTCGAATTTTTTCGACCACATCACGGCGCCATCCGCAACTCGATATAGGTGCACTGCAACCCGGATGTTGTCGGCTGCGTGTTCCACGGTACCGTCCAAAACCGCTTCAACGTGCAGAAGACGACCCATCGCCACAGGGTCAGGTGCGCGCGTTTCCGCGTATTTTGTGCTGGATGGGGAGCGAATGAGAATCTCTGGAATTCGACCGATCTGGGTGCTCAACGCATCGGCCAAACCGATGCCAAGATATTCTTCGGAGGGATTTGCGCTTAGAACTTTTAATGGAATGACCGTCATCGTCTTTACCTCTGCGCTCAAGGCTCGCGGCGGCGAATCAAGATTCGCGCGATACGGCGTCTCGTTACGTGAAATCAACAACGCCGCCGCCGCCATAGCGAAACAAAGCGCTGCAGCAGTAGCAGCAGCAAGCTTCGGGTTACGCTTGGACCAGCGCCATAGACGTGCGGGCGGCGAAACGCGACGGGCAACTATTGGGCGCCCCTCAAGCCAGCGTTCGAGATCAGCAGCCAGATCGGCTGCCGAGCGATAGCGCACCTGCGGTTCGCGCTCCAGACAGCGCGCGCAAATCGTCTCCAGCTCGCGGTCCACTACTGGCGCAAGCGAGCGCAGTTTCGGTGCTGATGTTTCACTCGCCTGTTGGACTACGGCCAGCGCATGTTCGCCGATGAAAGGCGGACGTCCCGTGAACAGGTTGAACGCAATCGCTCCTAGACTGTAAACGTCAGCGGTCGGCGCAAGATTGGCCGCAGGCCCTTTGGCCTGCTCGGGCGCAATGTAACCAGGAGTGCCAAAAATTGTGAGTGTTCGCGTCAGATCGGTACCGGTGTCGAGCCATTTAGCTAATCCGAAATCCGTTACGAAAGGCTCGCCGCGAGCATCCAGCAGAATATTTCCCGGCTTGAGATCGCGATGCAAAACGCCGTGTTCGTGCGCGTATTGGACAGCGCGTGCTACTTTGGCCATAAGGCGCACGCATTCACGCGCATCGTTGCGGAAAGCGCTGCCAGCGTTTTGCAAGCTGCCCCCGGAGGCGTATTTCATGCTGAAAAACGGTAGGCCGTCTTCGCCCTGGCCGATCTCGTAGATGGGAAGAATATTCGGATGATCAAGACTCGCAGCAGCTTCAGCTTCCCGGCGAAACCGCTCCAGCGTCTCGCGCGAATCAGCGTGATACGAAACCATCCGTTTGACTGCAACGATCCGACGCGAATGCCGCTGACGTGCGCGATAAATTACGCCCATTCCGCCGCGTCCGATTTCCTCCAGGATTTCATAATTACCAACGCGCCAGTGCGTGTCCTGCACTTCGTCTTCCGTCAAAATCGCTTCGAATGATTCGCGAGATGCCTCTCGATCCGAATCGAGTCCCTGCCGGAGTGTGCAGCTCAGGCAAAGCCCGTTGCCCAAGCGCGTGGTTGCGCTGCACTCAGAACATTTGGTGGAGCTTTCAGCAACTGCCGCGATCGAATCAGTCAGGCCGGGGAGATTCATGTTCCAAAGCGAACCCAAAAATGTGACGAATATTGTAGGGCATCTGTGTCAGATGCCAATTCATACACGACCGATACTGTGAATGATCCGAACGGTATCTATCCTGATTACGTCGCCTCAGTTCCAGCAGCCAGCGTTGCGCACAGGTGTCGAATTTCGCCTTCTACATCGCTCGGATTAGCGACCGTCTGCGCAACTTCATCGTACAGGAGCCAGCGATATCGACGGCGCAAATTGTGAAGTTGTTTTTTCACTGCCGACTCTGCTATGCCCAGGATTGTGGCGAGATTTTGGTACGAAACATCCGCGCGATCCGTCGCAAGATAAAGGCTTAACGTTTCAAATAATCTCAGCCGCCTTTTTCCCTGGCATTCCTCACGCAGGCGTCCAAGCGCGTGTTCGACGACAGTCGCCGCCCAGCGCAGATCGTACAGCCGTTCGGGCGACCACGAATTGAGCGCTTGCGGCGAAACTGACAACTGCGATGGCGCTTCCGCCATCCAATCGTCCCAAGAAACAAATTTCACGCCGCCGCCGCGTTTCCGCGCGTGCAACTTTTCAGCTGCGTGCCCAAGGAAATCCTGCAGGGCCTTCAGCAGCAGCGAACGGAACCGGCCCCGTTCCGGATCGGCGCGTTGAAGCAAAGGGCCTTGAAGCAAATTTGTGAAGAAATCCTGCGTGAGATCTTCCGCATCCTGGGCCGAGAAACCGCGGCGGCAAATGTAAGTAAAGATTGGCCGCCAATAGGTCTTACATAGCTCGCTTAAAGCATCGCGTGCAGCAGCGCTTTCTGTTTCCGAGTCGGCGCAGGAAAGCACCACGCTCCAACGCGTCGTAACGAACTGTCCCGGGGTGTGATTGGCCATTTGTTACGCTTCGATGTTCACGGCCGGCCCACCCCCATATTTCACAAAAGAATTGAGTTGTCTCGAAGAATTTCCGGAACTTCGCCGCCGACTTCCGGGAGAAGGCTGACGGATGACAAATATCAAAACGCACAAAAACAACCCGCTAACAGTCAGGCCATGAAAAAAAATCCAAGCTCCCAATCCGCATTCCTGGTTCCGCGCATCTTACTCGGTCTGCTATTTCTCCTGGCTGGCGTTTCTGTGGCACTCGTCGGATTTGCCCAAAACCGGTTGGCAGAGCGGTCAGATGTCGCTTCTTATCGAAGGGGGACAGACTCGCCAGATGTGACGCCAACGCCGACGGCCACACCGGCGATGACGTTCACCGTAACGTCGACAGCCGATACGGACGGAACGACCTGCGGTGTTGGTTGCACTTTGCGGCAGGCAGTTAATGCGTCGAACGCTCAACCGCCGCCAATGGGCACGACGAACCTGATCCAGTTCAACATTCCGTCGAACGATCCGGGCTGCGACCCGACGACGCACGTTTGCACGATCACGCTAACTGATTGCCTTGGCAGATCGGGCAATTTCTGTTCCGGACTCAGCCAGCCTGTGATCATCGATGGCTATACGCAACCGGGCGCAAGCGCGAACACGCTCGCGATCGGCGACAACGCGAACATCCGCATCAAGATCATCGGTGATCCCGGCGGCGATCGAGTTGTCCAATTCTGTTCTCCCACTGCATGCGGACTGCCTGGCGATAGTTCCGGTTCCACTGTCAGGGGTCTCTGCATCGCGGGAATCGCTAATACGCACCAGCCACTGGTCTTCTTCGGTAGCAACAATGATGTTGTAACCGGGAATTTTCTTGGCGTGGATACCGATGGCATGACGGTCATTAGTGACGGCGACCCCGTCGATGTGCGCCAAACTATGAGCGGAAGCATTATCGGTGGCACGTCGCCTGCGGCGCGCAACGTCATGGCGTCCAACGGCGTATTCGGCGTGATTTTAAATGACGGCGATGCGACGCTGGTGCAAGGCAATTATATCGGCACCAATGCTGCGGGAACGGCAGCGATCGGCTCCCTCGCTACTGGAATCGATATGGAGATAGGCACTGGAGTCACAATTGGTGGCAGCGCGCCCGGCGCCGGTAATGTCATCAATGCGACAGGCAACGGCATCTCGATCGGCGGCGTACAATTCAATGCTGCGGCTGACACCACGGTCCAGGGAAACCTGATCGGCACTGATGCCACCGGTACTGTAGCTTTCTACGCGCTATTCAACGGCATCCAAATCGGCCAATCACTCAGCACTACCATCGGTGGCGGCACGCCGGGTGCAGGCAATGTGATCAACGCGCGTGCCAATGGAATTTTTGTGGGCGGCACTCCGACAGGCATAGTGATTCAAGGCAACAAGATTGGCACCGACATCAACGGCGCGCCGCTAGGCAACGGAAATTGCGGCATCGCTGCTGGCGATACCACTACTGGGGCGATCGGCGGCGTGAATGCAGGGGAAGGCAACATCATCGCCTTCAATAGCCTCAACGGCATCAGCATTGCCGGCTTCACTGGCGATAACACCAGGTGGGCCATTCTCGGTAACTCCATTCACGACAATGCACTGCTCGGTATTACTCTCTCTACAAGTGGTTGCGGAGTGAACACGCCAACGCCAAATGATCATTGCGACACCCCCAGCGGAGCCAATGACCAGCAAAACTATCCGGTGATCACGTCGGCATCATTTAGCAGTGGAAACGTTATCGTTTCGGGGTCGTTGGACAGCGTGTCGAGCACCATGTTCCGTCTCGAATTTTTCTCGAGCGGCCAATGCGATCCCAGCGGATTCGGCCAGGGACAGCATTTTCTTGGCTCGACTGTAGTCACTTCCGATGGAAATTGCAGCGCGAGCTTTGGTCCGCTGACATTTCCTCTCCCAGCCGGGGACACGGTTGCAAGCGCGACTGCGACGAGACTCGATGGCACTGGCAGTCCGATTGAAACGTCCGAGTTCTCGCAGTGCATCAACATCTTCGGTGTACCCACGCCAACTCCAACAGCTACTGCCACGTCCACGGCAAGTCCCTCCGCGACATTTACTCCCACTGCGACGCCTACAGCCACCCCAAGTCCGACGGTCACTCCAACCGTTACACCTACTGCAACAGCTACGACTACTCCCACTGCGAGCCCCACGCCTACTGCCACTCCTACACCCGAAGGTTGTGTTCTCGGACAAGGATATTGGAAAAATCACCCCGACCAATGGCCGATAACTCAGTTGCAGCTTGGCAATGTGACTTACAACCAAGAGCAGTTGCTCTCGATTCTAAATCAGCCAGTGCGTGGCAATGGCTTGGTGTCGTTGGCGTATCAGGAAATTGCTGCAAAACTAAATATCGCCAGTGGCGCGAACGGAACCTGTGTCCAGTCGACGCTCGCAGCTGCGGATGCTCTGATCGGGAACCTGGTGATTCCGCCTATAGGCAATGGGTTTGTGCGACCGACTTCGTACGAGCGCATTCTCGAGCAATACAACCAGGGTTTTTCGTGCGCTCCACCATGTGATTTACCTCCGCAACCAACACAGAGTCCTTATCCGAGTCCCCGATCGCGGCCGACACCAGCCTCGCGTTCCTGAAATCAAAGCTCACTTCTAACGCAGGCAGTCACGCCGAAGCCCGGCGGTGTGAATGCTCTCTGAAAGACGCGTCGAGGTGTTCAGTGCTTCAAGGCTTCAAGGATGGGTTGCGGATAAATGCCCAGCCAGATCGTGGCGACAATTAATGCGCTGATTGCCACGCGTGAGAGGCCATTGACGGGAATGGGGTCCGTCTTAGAATCGGACTGCCAATACATCGCGCGAACAACCTTGAGATAATAATAAAATCCACAGCCGACTGTGATCACTCCCACCACGATGAGCGCGATCTGACGTTGTAAAACAGCTGCGTAGAAAATGTAGAACTTGCCGAGAAATCCCGCCGTGAACGGCACACCGGCCAGCGAGACCATCCCGATCAGCATTGCAAATGCGAGAAATGGTGAGCGCCTCGCAAGACCATCGAAGTCGGAAATTTCTTCACCGGTTTGCTGTGCCACGAGTATCAGCACTGCAAAACTCAACAGCGTCATCAGCAAGTAAGCGACTAAGTAGAAAGTAACCGCGCGAACATCGAAACAGACCACGCCGACCAGCAGATATCCCGCATGCGCAATGCTTGAATAGGCGAGCAGTCGTTTCAAGTTCGTCTGAGGCAGCGCTGCGAGATTGCCGTAAATCAATGTGAGCAACGCGATCACGAAAACGAGCCGTTGTGTTTGCGGAAGATTCATGAACGGCTGCAGAACACGTATCAACACGACGAACCCTGCCGCCTTAGAACCGACGGAGAGATACGCGGT
>JBLMXH010000055.1:0-3021 GCA_050257685.1 Nitrospirota bacterium | reverse complement strand
AGTTTAAGCGCTGGCGCGACTGCCTAAGGCTTACAAGGGATATCCGTGTCCTGCGCAGCCACGATCTGCCATTTCCCGGCGCGTTTGAGCCACGTATCGGTCCAGATCAGACAACGCTTTGTCTCCTTGCCATCTTTAGTCTTTGAGACTGCGCTTTCCGCACCGTACGCCATCGCGATGGAGTCGCCGAAAAATCTCACCTTTACCTCGCCCAGTTGGCAATCGTGCGAGAGCGACTTGGTATCGCTGGCGATCGCTTTGGCCTTGTCGTAGCGACGTCCGCTGGGCGATGTCCCCTGGAAATCGTCCGCAATCACGTCCTTCAGACCCGGCTCCGGGCTACAGGCCGAGTTGGCCCACTTCGCCTCGGCCGCAATAATGAACTTCACTGTCTCCTCGTTAGGCGATCCCCATCGAGATTCCTGCGCAAAGCTGGGCGACACCAACGCGCCGAGAAAGAACACGACAGATGCCTGGATTACTGAGAGGAATTTCATTGCCCTTTCGTTCTATTTCACCCGCTTCACCCGGCAAGCCTTTTCTCTCGGAACAAAAACGGCGTGGATGCACCCGAAATCGAGTCACCGTACTCCCACGCTGATTGGGCGCGAGCCGCAATTGGCTAATATCACGACCTGCCGCCGTAAAGTCCGCGCCCTGCAAACCGCTACTTGGGCCAGGCCGCGCGCAGCTTCGCTGCGATCTCCTTATACTCGGCTTCCGGTAGCTTCCTCCTTGGCGCGGGAGTTCCGGGCGCTTTCCCTCCAAACGAGGGGATGACATGAAAATGCGAATGGTAAACAGTTTGGCTGCTGCTGAGCCCGTTGTTTGACTGCACTCTGAAACCGGTCGCTCCCAGTGCTTTTTTCTGCGCGATCCCAGCTTTTTGGACGGTAGCGAGTATAGCGCACATCTCGTCCGGCTTGAGATCCAACAGATTCCTCGCGCCCAACCGTTTCGGAACCACCAGCACGTGGCCTGGGACGGCCACCTCTTCCTCCGGCAGCGGCATGAACACGAGCACATGTTCATCTTCGAAAATCTTCGACACAGCTGATTCAGCACTCTTGTCGCGGATGAGTTGCGCGATTCCATTTTGCGGATCGTATTTGCCTTCGAGCCCGGTATCGGTGCCGGGCGGCGGAAGCTCGCTGGCGGGAATTTGTTGCGCAGTGAGCGGCCCAGCCTGCATGAATAACAGCACGCTCAATCCAGATAACACGCTGCCGAGTTTCAGATTCATGACCGAGTATGTGTTCCGACCATCCCATGGATCAAGCACTCGCTGTCACCAAACCTGATTTCTGTTTTCAGCTTTTCAGGTGTTCAGCGCTCTCAGGGTTTCGGAACGCCAGAGTTCGTCGTTGCTCGATATTAAACACATCGATGGGTCTTGAGCGTGTTTAACGAACAGTCATTTGGTATTTGGGATTTGTGGCTTGGGATTTCGCACTGGTCGTGGTCTATGGAAAACAGCGTTTGAGCGCCAGCAACCACTTCGGCTTCCCTTGCAGCCGCACGCGGCGCGTAAGCAACGCCCTTTCGTCTGTTGAGAGAGATCAACCGGACGCGAGCACTCTCCGGTGCCTTTAATTTCCGGCACAGCCGTAGTGACAACTTCAATTGCAGCAAACGGCCAGGTTGTGAGTGTCCGTGATCGTCGTATCATCGCGGATGATCGCGAGTGTTCAGGCGCCGCAAACCTAGAGAGACAGTCATGCGAACTCGAATCAACGGGCTGCGCAGTTGTTACGACAAAGTCGGCCGCCTGATCTACTTCGGCCGGATGCTCGATAAGATTCGGTTGCACGCGCGGGGCGAGCTGCCGCCGGATTACGTTGAAAATCTCGGCGAGCCGCACCCGTTCACACTCGATGGGCGCTGCTGTCGCTTCCTTGGTGTGCGCTATTCTGCCATCCGCGAGCACGCGCTCTCCGGCGAGAGTGATGAGGCCGTTCTGGAATGGGCGCACGCCAACGGAACGCCGCGAACTGACGAGGAATGCCACGTCTGGAACCGCTTCATCGCGAAGCTCGGCTGGCGCGACGAACGCAGTCACGTGTTGCCCCAGCGCATCGCGGAAAGTGGCCTCACCGACAAGCCGATCGAAACGTTGATCGATCACATCGAGTTCGATGAAGGACGCAACCCGGTGGCGGAGCGCGCCTGGGAACGGATCTGAGCTGCACGCCGTTGCTGGCGGCAACATTCCGGCTTGTCGAAGCAAAGTTTCCACCGCAAGGTTCACGAACTTTTGCCCGCCGCCTGCGCCAGACCGCGCAGCATCCCCGCGAAAACGAGCTGGTGCAGTGGCCACACACCATACCAATACGCGAGGCCCCACAGTCCGAGCGGATCGAACGTTGCCGTCTGACGCAGCCGCGTCCCATTTTGCTCCGGCTCAACGTCGAATTGCAGCCACGCCCGCCCCGGCAACTTCATTTCGGCCCGCAGCCGTAGCCGCCTGCCTTGCTCGATCGTTTCCACTCGCCAGCAATCGAGTGTATCACCCACGTGCAGTCGTTCCGGATCGCGGCGCCCCCGCCGCATGCCTACGCCGCCAATGAGCAGGTCGAGCCAGCCGCGCAAAATCCAAAGCCACGTCGCATACCTCCAGCCTGTCGCGCCGCCGATCCGCTCGACTTCGGCGAACACTTCCGCCGGCGAGGCCGCGACGTGCACCGAGCGCGAGTCCACCAGACGATTGCCCAGCCGCACACCGCCCCACTGCCGCGGCGCGCTGCCTGAGGACATCGCATCCGACCAGCGCGTTTGCGCGAAGCCCGCGTCTTCGTTGCGCAATGCGCGCGCGATCGCCTCCTTCACGCCGACCGGCCGGATATCGAACAGCCGCTGAGCAGAATCATCCCGCACGACCGTCGGATGTCGCAGGCTATCGATCAGCTTGCGTCCGACGCGGGCATAGAGCGGCGTCACGAGCGCCAGCCACAAACTGGAGAGCCGCGGAGTGAGCAGCGGCACGGGAATCATCCAGCGCCGCAGGCCGCGTTGCCGTGCGTA
>JBLMXH010000054.1:0-12664 GCA_050257685.1 Nitrospirota bacterium | reverse complement strand
CCGCACTGCACGCCGCCAGAGTGGGCGAATATTTGATTGAGCGAATGGCGAGCATCCCAACCGAGGTCGATTACGCCAGCGAGTTTCGCCATCGCAACACCCCGATGACACCGGAGACGCTGGTGTTCGCCATCAGTCAGAGCGGTGAAACTGCGGACACGCTGGGCGCCTTGCGCGAGAGCCGGCGCAAAGGTTTTCGCACGCTTGGAATTTGCAACAATGTCGCCAGCACGATTGCGCGGGAAAGCGACGGTGGCGTTTACATGCATGCCGGACCGGAGATTGGCGTGGCGGCTACCAAATCTTTCACTTCGCAGCTTGTTATTCTTACGCTCTTGGGATTGCTCTTCGGCCGGATGCGCAATCTTTCGACGGCAGAAGGGACGCGCATGATCGAAGCGCTACAGACGTTGCCGGAACAAATCGAAGCGGTCCTGGAGTTGAACGATCAGATCAAGGAAATCGCCGCCAGATATGCCGATGCCAACGGTTTTCTGTTTTTTGGCCGGCAGTTCAATTTCCCGATCGCTCTGGAAGGCGCGCTCAAGATGAAAGAGATCACTTACCTCTTTGCCGAAGGGCATCCGAGCGCAGAACTCAAACACGGCGTGATTGCGCTGATCCGTCCTGATCTGCCATCAGTCTTCATCGCGCCGGATGATTCTGTGTTTTCAAAAAACTTGAACAACATCGAACAAGTGAAAGCTCGTAAAGGGCCGATCATTGCACTGACCAGCGGGAATTGCGCCAAACATCTCAAACCGGTCGCCGACGAGATCGTCATGCTGCCGGAAGCTCCAGATTACGTGATGCCGATTCTGGCCGTCATCCCCCTCCAGCTTCTGGCATATCATCTCGCTGTTGCACTCGGCCGCGACGTCGATAAACCGCGCAACCTCGCGAAGAGCGTGACGGTGGAGTGAGATCAGTTTGACGAGCAATACTCCTTTGGATCTGGATCGCCCCTTGAAGTGGCTTTCCGGAGCATTGCAATTTTAGCTCACATATGTGATCCAACATTGAAATCGCGCATGCGGCCAATTATTGGAAGCTCGATGCGAGCAGGGCGCGATCTCATCGGCGCATGATGTGAATGGCGAGGATACGGCTTTGATGACGTGCCAGCAGATAATCGACAAAATCGCCGATGATTGAATTCGGTTTATTGCCAAGCTTTGTCACTACGCGACAAATCAAGGTTCTGCTACGCGCATGCCACTCCAGGTTGATCGCTCCATGAACATCGCGAGCACTGTGTATTTTCGCCCATCCATGCGGACGTCCCGGTTGCTTATGCCAGACTTTGATGAAGCCGAATTTTTTCTCCAGTTGCGGATCGCTCATAATCTTGTTCCGCAACGATCCGGTCCCGGTGGCGATTACCTGAATGACGGTCTGCATTCCACTGGTTAGGTTCAGCAGGAAATGCGTCGGTTTGCAATGTTTGTTTAATTCCCCGCGGGACCGTGAGTGTGAAACGCCAGAGGCGTGTCTTCACTTCATCGAATGGGGCATCGCCCCAAATTCCGAAATCAAAAGTGATCTGCGCTGAAAGCGCGAGTCATGTTCGGCACGTATTGAATCGCGCTCTCAGCGCTTCGGTGCCGGTCAATCAATTACCTGGGCCAATGCTGAGGGTAAACTGATCTCGCGTGTCTGCCGCTAGCACAGAGAGAGGATTGTCTGGTCAGGATACCAGCGAACGGTACATCACATACACGTCAACGTATCCCTTCGCTGGATGACGAAAGGCATCTGGCAAAGTGCCGGCAATTTCGAACCCGAGGTCCTGCCATAAATGGATTGCGGCCGTATTTGTGGAAATTACATAGTTGAATTGCATCGCCCGAAAACCGATCCGGCGCGCTTCGGTCAAGCAATGCTCCGCCATTGCGCGACCGATTCCCTCGCCTCGAGCGTTCGCTGAGACCATGAATCCCGCGTTAGCGACGTGCGATCCGCCACCGGATTGATTGGCCCGTAAAATGTACGTGCCCGCGATGCAAACGTCCGGCTCGGAACTTGGCTGCTTTAAGGAGTCAAGTTCCACCACGTACACATGTGTGCCCGGCGCAAACCAGTACGCAAGCGCATCCGCGCGTGAAATGTTCGGATCCAACGCATACGTATCCTCATCTGCGACGACCTGCTGGAAAATGTTCCAGATCGCATTGCGATCAGCGTCGGTGGCCGGGCGAATGTTCATGCTCGTAACGAACATTGTAGGGCAACCGCTCCGGTTGCCACAATTCCAGCAGCTATCAGAGGATAAATAAAGCGGCGAGGGCAGCGAGCTTCTACTCTGCACGCCACGGTCCACCCATTGCCGCCGCAGATCGCCCGAGATTCTCTATGGCCCGTATTAAATCATCTCTCGACTGTTTCAGCCGTGCAGCCACGCTGGCGTAAATGTCGCGTTCGAGCAGATGCTCGTTACGAATCTCGTGGTCCTGCAAACCTTGCTCGACCACTAATCGAAATAAGCGACCTTCCAGGGCATGCGCTCGAATATGCGGATTTGAGAGTGTGGCAGGATCGATCTGGCTTCCGATCACCAGTGCGGCGCGCTCGACACGAAATCCTTTTTTCTGATAAGCTTTAAGAATCTTTGTAAGTGACTGTCGTGAAACATTTCGCACCACACGCTCTCGTTGGTTCACTTCAGTCGCATCCGCTTCAAGTTTTCCCATGGCCGCGTGATACGGTTGTCGTGTTTCGGGGCGTCGCGGATCGCACAACTCAATGCGCCGGAAGTCCGAGAGCTGCGGGGAACAGGCAGGCCCTGTCAGCAGTACAACCGCCGCCCAACCTGATTTCACTCGAAGCCCAAGCGCAGCAGTTTGGGTGTTGTTCACCGTGTTTTGAAGGTCACTGGGACTGTCGCTTGCCATCCCTGGCTGGGAGCAGACTTCCATTGCCGAAGGGTTTTTATCGCGGCCTGGTCGAAGTACGGATTCCCTGTAGACGTGACGATACGAATGTCCGCGACGTTTCCCTGCGCATCGAATGTTAATCGGAACCGACCTGTTCCCGATTGGCCAGGCAGAGATTGACCCGGCGGAAATGACGGTGCAGGGGCGTAAAGCAATCGCGGCTTCGGCGTGGCGTGCGGCGTCGGGCTGGCTTGGGCAACTTGCGGCCAGCGTGCCTGACTATCAGCCGTAACTCGGGACAAAATTGCATCCAAAGCAGCGACGGGACGCGCTATGGTTTTTTCTCCGGCTGATATCACGATACCAATCACGTCGCCATTCTCATTTACGACAGGCGATCCAACCGAGCTCGCGGCAGTTGCGGCTGCGATTTCCAATCGATCCGCTGATTGCGCAGTAATGTTCGCTTCGTGAGCCGCACCCTCGTTTCCGGCCAGCGCGCTGCCGACCACCACGACTTTTGCGCCTACCAAAAGCTCACCGGTTTTATTGAGGTCAAGAAACCTCAAAAGCTTTTGGGGCTTTACCTCGGCCTTGAGCACCGCCAGATCCGTCGACTTCGAAGAGGTGAGCACTCCGCTCACATTGTAGATTCCGCCGTCTGCTGTTTTCGCGACAGCATTAATCCCACCGTCAACTGCATGTGCGGTGGTAACAAATCTACCATCGGCTGAAATAAAGAAACCGGTTTCCGTCCGCACCAAATTCCCTTTTGCATCAAACGTCGTCACCCAAATCACCGACGGCCGGACCTTGGCCTCGATATCCGCTAGTTCGGACGATGGAGTTTGTACCGGACTTGCTTGGGCCGACTGATTGAGCGGCGGCGCCGCCGGCGATTGCGCGGGAGTTGTAATCGCTGGCCGCGATTGCGATTGGGCGAATAGTGAGCCGTCAACAACCTGCGTGCTCGCGTGTGCTATCGCTGTAAAGACCATGATCCGAAACACGTGTCGAAAAGAGAACCGGACGTGAATCATCACGATGCAGTATAGCCTTAGTCAGGCTGGATGAATCAAGCCTGCAAAAAAGCATTCGACTTTCGAGTATCCTATGACCGCCCGCAGGCCGCTGGCTACAGCAAGACTATCTAGTGGTGCTTGAAATACTGAACCGCGCGTTCGTGCTTCTTTGCGGCCGATTTGCTGTTGAACGTTCCCAGATTTTTTCGTTTGCCTGTTTTGGGATCTTTCTTGCGCGAATACAGCCGATACTTACCGGATTTGAGCTTCCTAATCACAACGATTGTATAGACGCGTGGACAATTGCCACGCAGATGTTACGAGGTGGGCAGCGAGGCAGGATGATATAAACACCTAACGAGAACCAGTTTTCATTTGAGTCTATTTCCAGACCTAGCCTTGAAGAAGAGCACTAGCAGCGCGGCGAGAATTGCGAGATTGGTCGCGAGATGCGATGGGAAACTCCAGTGTTGGCTGGCGTGACCGAAACAGCCGCAAGTGATGTCGAGTCCGCGGACTTTCGCAGCAGTGATGGCGAGAGTGAAGACCACGATTGACGCAGTTAAAATCGACAGTGCGCCACGATATAAAAACCGAAAAATCAGCCCGAGCGCACAAAGAATTTCCAACCAGGGAAGATAGAAAGCCAAGGCGACACTGACAGGCCACGGCAGAATCTTAAAATTATCGATGTCGCTGGCGAACTGAACCGGATCGATCGCCTTAATTATTCCGGCGTAGATGAAAATGCCGGCAAGAACAAAATCGAGAAGCCGAAAAAGGAAACGCCCAACGCTGAACGCTGAACGCCCAACGCCCAATGTGGAAGCCTCCGACCGTTCGGCGTTGGGCGTTGGGCGTTGGGCGTTGGGCGTTTGATTCATCTGCTCTTCTTCAGCCACGCTTCCCATCCGCCTTCCAGGACGAATACGTCGGAGAGCTGCGCTTCCTTGCGCAAGCGGTGGGCAACTTCCCGGCTGGCGTTACAGCTCAGACTACTGCAATACACGACGATCTTTTTGCCCGGCGACCACATGGCCAGAAAATGCGGCAACAATTCATTCCACCGATCTTCGTTCAGCGAAATTGCTCCGGGAACGTGATCGCTGGCGAATTCATCGTCCGGCCGTGCATCAACCCAGATCGCAGTATCGCCCCATCCACGTGCCTGATCGACCGTCACCATCTCTGACGGCGCGATGCCGGAGCGCCACGAAATCTTATCGCGAAAATAGATCGCCTCGCCTGCCGCAGGGATAAGCGCCAACGCTGCCACTACAGCAGCCTGGCGTACCAGTACAAATTTCAATGTGTTTGACCGGTCGGAGCACTGGGACGAGCTGGCGGAGTCGAACCAACAGGCGCGATTGGAGCAGTAGGTGCATTCGTGATCCGCGCAGTCGCGTAAAAGACCTTCTGCGAATCTTCCGGCTGAATCGTCAGCATTGAAGCGGTGATTTTGTTCGTGTCCTGCGGTTTCACATCGATCTTGAACTGACCGCTACCCGCCTCCTCCACTTTGGTTTGAAAATCAGGCGTCGATGACGTGACCTTGATATGTTTG
Source organism: Nitrospirota bacterium (assembly GCA_050257685.1). GTDB lineage: Bacteria > Verrucomicrobiota > Verrucomicrobiia > Chthoniobacterales > UBA10450 > Udaeobacter. The sequence goes on along the minus strand of JBLMXH010000054.1, from coordinate 7,205 downwards.
ACGGTGAAATCCTTGCCTACTTTTACGTTTATTGTTTTTGTGTCCGCTTTATCGCCCTGTTTCCAAAAAACGAAATTCGGCGAGATCTCGAGTTGCTGCGGAATTTCCGCCTTTAAAGTAAGGATCGTTTTTTGATTTGGCGTCTCGTCCGTCTCCACTGTCACGGTTTTGACCTGAGTGCCGGTACGATCCCCGATGTTAAACGTGGCCGTGATCTCGCCTTTGTCTCCGGGCGGCACTTCTTCCTTCTGGCTTTGCGCAGTGGTGCAACCGCAAGAAGCGTGCACAGATTTAAAGTGGACAGGTGTCTTGCCAATATTCTCGTACTTAAAGTGGCCGATCGCCTGTTTGTCGTTCGGGGCGGGATGCAGCTCGATAGAGGTCTGCTCCCATTTTAGTTCGGCGCGTGCGCCGAAGCACATGATCAGCGACAGAGTGAAAGCGAGGATTGGTGTTTTCATTTTTTGGAATAGAAGCGCGTAATATAATCAGCAACTGCCTCTCGCCAAGCCCGAGGTGCGACGCCAGTCAGCTCGGTGTATTTGACGGTTGAAAGCACTGAATAAACAGGCCGGCGGGCAACCCAATTCGTCATGTCAGTCAATTTAAGCGCGCCAACGGTTCGCGCTTTCAGAGGAATACTGGCATCGCCACAGCGATCCAGTGCCCATTGCGCGTACTCCTGCCAGCTGCATTTACCGGTATTGGCGAAATGCAAGACGCCGCCTTCGACCGTGCGATCGAAAAACTGCGGCAACATCCTGGCGATATCATGCGTGTACGTGGGCGTGGAAAATTTGTCGGACACTGCATCGATTTTTTCATGTTCCTGTGCGCGCTTGATCATGGCGTCGATGAAACTCGGCCGGTCAGGACCAAACACCCATGAAACCCGTACAACGAGATGCCCATTTCCAGCCGCAAGCACGTTCTGTTCTCCAGCCAATTTTGATTCGCCATAAACGCTGATCGGATTCGCTCGATCCTGTTCGGTGTAAGGCTCGTGCTTCTTCCCGTCGAAAACGTAATCCGTACTGAAGTGAATCAGCTTTGCGTCTTTCGCGTTGCAGATCTCCGCCAGAACGCGCGGCGCTTCCGCGTTAATGAGAAATGCGCGATCGCGTTCGGTCTCGCAAGCATCGACATTCGTGAAGGCTGCGGCATTAATGAGCACATCGAAATTCAGCGCTCCCAATCGTTTGCGCACATCATCCAGGGTCGCCAGGTCAAGCTGACTGCGATTGAAATCAGCAATGTCGTATGCCTCTCGATATTCCCGCAAAAGCGCGGCACCGAGTCGTCCGCCCGCGCCGAGAATTACAACGTCCATCCGTTCAAAGCGCTAATGTTGATGCATCGCTGAGAAGCGATACCTGACTAATACCGACCGGCGCGCTCGAGAAGCGGTTGCCACCAGGATCGATTATCGATGTACCACTGGATGGTCTCGTCGAGACCTTCTTTGAAACTGTGGAGCGGCTTCCAATCCAATTCGCGTTGCGCAAACGAAGAATCGATGGCGTAACGGCGATCATGGCCGAGGCGATCCGGAACGAATGAAATGAGACTATGCGGTTTGCCAAGTCGATCGAGAATCATTCTGACAAGATCAAGATTCACCATCTCACTGTTGCCGCCGAAATTGTAAACGGTTCCGGGTTTGCCTTCGAAAAGCGCAGCGACAATCCCGGCGCAATGATCGTCCACATGAATCCAGTCGCGCACATTTTTGCCATCGCCATAGACTGGGAGCGGCTCGTCGCGGAGCCCCTTAATAATCATAAGGGGAATTAATTTTTCCGGGAATTGATAGGAACCGTAATTATTCGAGCATCGGGTCACCAGCACCTCCTGGCCGTACGTCTTATATGACGCGAGCGCGAGAAGGTCGGCGCCAGCTTTGCTGGCTGAATATGGCGAGCTGGGATCCAGCGGCGATTGCTCGGTGAACCTGCCGCCAGGACCGAGCGATCCATATACCTCGTCCGTTGAAACTTGTATAAATCGCTGAACGCCGTGGCGGCGGGCGCATTCCAATAGCACGCTGGTGCCAATGACGTTCGTATGAATGAAATTGAGCGGATCGTTGATGCTGCGATCCACGTGCGATTCTGCAGCAAAATTAATCACTGTATAGAACCCATGCTCGGTCATCAGTGCGTCCATCGCGTTAGCATCCGCGATATCGGCTTTGAAAAATTCGTAACGCTCGCCATGTTCTTCGACCACACCATCAAGGTTGACGATGTTACCGGCATAAGTGAGCACATCGACATTAGTGACGTATGCAGGCTTGTAATGTTGCAAAATATACCGAATAAAGTTGCTCCCGATGAATCCGCAGCCACCGGTGACAAGGATGCGCATGGCAGCGCGTACTAGCAGTGCCGAGCGCAGCGCGCTAGTAGAATCTGCGCCTGGCACGGCGCGAGCGAGCGATTACCTGCAGCGTTGGAAGCTTCGTTTCCAGGGAACCGACTGGGTGCCGTGGTTAATCCTCGCGCTGGCAGCGTTTCTCCGCTTCTTCCTTTTGGGCATCAAACCGCCGCACTTCGACGAAGGCATCAATGGCTGGTTCGTCGATCAGGTGATGAAAAACGGTTTTTACCGTTATGACCCCACCAATTATCACGGCCCGCTTCACTTTTACGTTCTCCTGCTGTTTGAAAGCTTATTTGGACGCAACGTGTGGGCGCTACGTTTGCCCGTCGTGCTCGTGGGCATCGCTTGTGTGTGGCTGGCGTTAAAGTTCGAACCATTCGTAGGAAAAAACGTCAGTCGAATCGCAGCGCTGGCGATGGCCGTTTCACCCGGTTTTGTTTTCTACAGCCGTTACGCGATTCACGAAGTATGGCTGCAGCTCTTCTCAATGATGTTCATCTTGGGTCTGCTCGGTTTATGGCGCCGGGGCACACTGACCTATTTGTGGTTGGCCGGTATCGGCTTAGCCGGCATGATCCTCACGAAAGAAACTTATGCAATCCATGTCGCATGTGCGCTACTTGCGATCCCTACTCTGGCCGTCTCGTACGCGCTAAATCGCGTTCCAGACATAAAGCCCGCAAAGCAAACCTGGAGCTGGATCGATCTCGCCATGATCTTAATCGTCGGCGGATTTGCGATCGTATTTTTCTATTCGGGAACGTTCTTTAACTGGAGCGGGGTCAAAGGCCTGTATCTGGCATTTAAGGCGTGGACCGAGACTGGCGCTGCCGGACATGGCCATGAAAAAGCGTGGGATTACTGGCTGGGTTTGATGATGCCACACTTCGAAATCAAACGGGCTGACTTTTTTGGGTACGAGTTGCCAATGCTGCTGGGGCTCATTCTGTGTGTCTTTTGCCAGAAGTTTAAGAATCTTAGTTTGCGCTATCTGGCGATCTACGGTGTGGGCAGTCTGGTCGCCTACAGCATAGTCAAATACAAAACGCCGTGGTGCATTATCAGTTTCGGGTGGCCATTGCTGTTCGTGTTTGGCGGGGCGGTTTTGTTGGTTCGGCCAAAGCATTTGCGTTTCACACAACGCGCAATCGGCGTAGTGCTGTGCATATCGCTAGGCTCGAGCATCTGGCTGAATTATTTCAAGTGTTCTTCGCCAGACGAGCCGTACGCATATGTGCAGACGTACAACGATATATTTAAATTAACGGACCCGCTTCTGACGATGGCGAAACGAGACCCGTCAAATTATCACCTCGTCGGACATCTGATTCGCTCGAGCGTGTATCCGCTTCCGTGGATGTTGGGCGATTTCGATCGAGTCGGTTACTACGAGGGAGGAAACATGCCGGCAAATCTTGACGGCGATTTTCTCCTTGTGCAGCAGGACAAAATAAAAGACGTCGAATCGAAATTGAAAGGCACCTATTACACCGACACGCTCACGATTCGGAATTATCAGGACCCGTCCAAGGCGTTCTTCAGCGCAAGCGTATTTAAGGACGTATTTCCGGGCAAATCGCCGGACTTTATTGGCAGCGCACCGAAACCCTCACTTTCCCCGTCACCCGCTAAGGTTCCATGAAGTGGGTTGCCGCTGGAGTCACGTTCGTCAATTTGTCGGTGGTCTGCGGACTGTTCCTCGGGCTCGCCGGAAGAGGGTTAACAACTGCGAGCGCAGCGATAGCGCTCGTGTCCGGTGTTGCATTTGCAGTCGCCGCTCTTATTGGCACTCGCGACAGGGCGGTTCAATGGAAATCCGCGAACGATTCGCCAGCAGAAAAAAAGCCGCGCAAAGCTTCCGAGGCGGAAGAAACGCCAAATGTCCTTCCACCCGCGTTGATGCGCTATCGCCATTTTTGGTTTTGGGCGGTTGCAGTCTGTTTCGCTGTTTTTGCAGTGCGCTCTTTTTGCTGGCTACTGTACATCGATGGCAGCGAATTAAAGATTCAATCTCCAAATAATCTGGGCGATCTCTCGCTTCATCTCACACTGATCAAAAATTTTGCGAATGGTGTCGCGATTTGGCCGGACAGTCCGATCTACGTCTTTAGCAAACTAAGATACCCCGCGGGCATCGACCTGTTCAATGCACTGCTTTCGTTGGTTCACATCGATCTGCTGATCGGCTTGGTTTGGGTGGGACTACTCTCGTCACTTGCGATTTTTTATGGGTTTTACCGGTGGGGCGGCACCTTCGCTGTTGCCGGATTTTTGTTTAACGGCGGTATCGCTGGATTTCAGTTTCTCAAGACCTTCAAGTTTTTGGATTACCAGGGCACAGCAGCAGATATCGCGCATAAACCAATCGCCTGGAAAAGCATTGTGCTATCGATGCTTGTTACGCAGCGAGGCTGGCTGTACGCGATCCCGGCAGGGATTCTGCTAGTCTGGCATTGGCGCGAAAAGTTTTTCAGCCAAGCTCCTGTGGCGGAAAGCGGTGAGCTTGCGAATTCTTCTGTAGCCGGGGTCGCTGACCCCGGCGCCACAACCCCCGCGGTCAATTCCCACGGCTACCGGAAAGGTCCCCTACCCTGGTGGGTTGAACTTTCGATTTATGCATCGCTGCCGCTGTTTCACCTGCATACCTTCATCGCGCTGACGATCGTGCTGCTTGTTGGGCTGTTTTTCGAACGTGCCAGCGAAATCAAATTCATCGTCAATTTAGTTCGCACAGAAGGAACGGCCGGTATCGGCCGCTTGATTTCGCATCCCAGGATGTGGTCCGAGATTTTCCGCGGCGCACCGATTCGCAGACATGCGGCTGCCATGCTGATTGCCGCTTTTATCCCGGCAACTTTTTTTGTGTGGCTGACTACCGATCAATTCCACGCAGCCTCAGTGCTGAAGTGGCATCCCGGCTGGGCTCAGGATTCCACCGAGTTCGCCGCACCTTTCTTCAAGCTCGGCCCGAAGGATTGGGGATCTTCAACGGGACCCGGTTTGCTGCTGCAAAAAACATGGAACGGCGTCATCGCACCCTTCTTCCAATTTTGGCTGCCCAACTTTGGTTTATGGGTGCCATTGGCGCTCGGGCTTGTTGGATTGTGCATCTGGCGTATTTGGAAGGGCAAATGGCGTTGGGGCGATCGGCCGCCCGCGGACATCGCTTTCGTAATGGCTGCCGTCGTGATTTTCGCTTTCGGCTATTTCGTTCAAACCGCTCCGTGGGACTGGGACAATCTGAAGCTTATGGTGTGGGGCTATTTTCTTATTTTGCCCTTCCTGTGGAGCGACATCATTGGACGCTGGGCTTTTCCGGAACGAGCGGCAACATGTCTGCTGCTCTTTGGTTCAGGATTTGTCACGCTACTCGGCGGCCTGACTGCCGGGCACCCGGGCTTTGGATTGATTGAGCGTGCCAGACTCGACCACATCGGCACTGCACTCAGGCCGTTGCCGATGGAAGCCCGATTCGCAACTTACCCGACCTACAATCATCCAGTTTTGCTGCAGGGCCGCAAAGTTGTACTCGGTTATCCAGGCCATTTGTGGACGGAAGGATTCGATTACGGCAAGGCCAATGATCAGTTGACTGCGTTGATGAACGGCGCTGCAAACTGGCGCGACGCGGCGAAAGCGTTGGGCGTGCGGTATATCTTTTGGGGACAGGACGAACGAACGAATTATCAGTCAAGCAGCCGTCCATGGGAAGCAACGGCATTTCTTGTCGCGTCGGGTGACTGGGGCGCAATTTACGACCTCACCAAGCCTGCGCCTCAGCACTGAGGCGGAGCGGCATCTCAACGTTTTTCGGTGCTTGGTGAGGACATCTTTCGCCGCACACGAAATGGATGCGCGAGAAAAACAAAATGAATCGCGCTGACAAAATCTCTGACACTCGAAGCGGGACTTGTTAGGCGTAGCGGGCCGCTGCGCAATCCGGCAAGAACATTCTCGATGGTGAGCGACGAAGGCATTGGCATGCTCGTGTAGTGCCGCCCAAAGGCATGCAACCGATGGGCATCGGAAGTCGCGATCATTGGTTTGCCAAACCGGGTCGCGACTCGTCTTGCCCGCCAATTCGGATTCAACGGCCCAATGTGAAAATGACAGAATTCGATCGCGTCAAAACAATCGATTTGTTCAAACAGCCGCGATCCGATTGAGCCGCCGAAAATATAGAATGGGTGCGGTGCGATGGTGAAAATTGAATTTCCTCGGCCTGCCCGGAGTCGTCGTAAATCGTCGAAATTCTTCACCTGCGCGATTTCTTCCGAGGTGATATTCAAGACAATCACGTCCGCGCCGAGCAAACGCACTTCGACTGCGGGAATCAGCAGGATGCCCATTGCCGCAGCGTCCGCGAACACTTCTTTTCGATCAAAAACAGCGTCATGCAGGGTGATCGCGAGAACACGAAACCCGAGCGAGCGCGCCTTTTCCAGTAATTGATGCGCGGAAAAATCGATAGCGTCTTTCGGATCATCGAGGGTGTGAATATGCAAATCGATCTTGATCCACTCGTTCTCTGTCATGCTCATGCTCCTATTCCTACTCGCCTGCCCACCGTAGTCGCCAGGCGACCGAAGGCGGGTGCTCGGACACCTTAACTCCTGTCGTCGCGATTTCGATTCCGATTCCAAACACGAGCGTGAGCATGATGAGCGCATACATTTTCGAGACTTGCCAGGCCCCGTCGTCTGCGGAAAGTTTTCCCACTCTCGACGCTCGGGTGGTGGAATGGCAGACACGTACGTTTGAGGGGCGTATGCCGAAAGGCTTGCGGGTTCAAGTCCCGCCCCGAGCACTTCTCTTTTTACCTA
>JBLMXH010000053.1:0-2572 GCA_050257685.1 Nitrospirota bacterium | reverse complement strand
ACTTCAACTATCACCACACGGCAGCTGACACCCTCGACAAAATTGTGCCCAAAGAATTAGCGGAAAATTCTGCTGTGGTGGCGGTGGTTGCATATGCGCTAGCAAATATGGAAAGGCCTTTGCCGCGGTAACTGCGACGTCGGCCGGAGGCTGGTCGAGTTGGTAGGGCGGGCACTCCTCTGCCCGCCGTCTCGGTTTCGGAAGAATCCGGCGCGCACGGAGTGACGCGCCCTACCTGAGCCCGGCTCACGGAGCTGTGGCTAAACATTCAGACGGCGCGCCTAACTAGCGCTTTAGATTGCGCGCCTCGTTGAGCACAAAATTTGCCAGCCGACGCCCACGATTCCGAACAAATCGCCATGGCCCGGCGTCGACGAAGTAGGTGAGAAGAATGCTGTCCCGCGTTTTTACCTCGGGCCCAACCGGGTCGGCCGAATGCCAGGTGTCGTCCGCTACGGCGAACGCGTAACCGGTATTCGGCGAAAACGGCATCTGTGCCTTCTTCGGTTTCCGTCCGTTAGGCAGCACCTCGTGAAAGATTGTGCCAATGTGCGGCGTGGAATTGTCCGCCGGTAGATAAAATTGAACGGTGATCCCTTTCCAAAGGCTGTCGGTGTGTTTGAAGATCCGGTATCCGGGAATGTCGCGCGTCAGGATCGGGACCGGATACATGTTCACTTTTGCGAAGTTTTCTCCGAATCGGCCTTTCAGCCCCGGTGCCAAGCGTTGAATAAAAGCCGATTGCAATTCCTTCGAACGCAGTACTTGACCGGTCACGTCCCAGACTGCGCGTTTCTTTGGCGGCAAATGGCGAATGTATTCCGGGAAAAGGTCGATCTTGGCACGGGTTGGTTTCCCATCGGGCCTGCTGCTGCCGGTCTTGCTTTTGCCGGACATCGCCCGGTAATCCTCGGCTACTGGCATCGCGTCGACGATCTGCGTGTAGAAGTCATCGGGAAAAACACGGTGAAATTGCAAATGATGGAAGGGTGCATCATCTGCGGGGGCTTGTCGTACTGAATCGACAACGAACTGGATAAGATTTGCAACTGACTCGGATTTTTCCATCGATTGTCCTTTAGCCGGCTAATTTAAGAATGTCATTCTGTTACGCAATGGAGAACCGGACTGTAGTTAGCCACATTTGTGCCTGAATATTGCGATTTGAAGAATGAGTGAAACAACCGAAAAGCGTTCGCTTCTCTCAAGTATGGGGCGCTGGACTGCCGAACTACTTCTTGTGTTTGTCGGTGTTTACGCGGCGTTCTGGCTGAACAATTATCAGCAGCGCCAGCAGGATGCAGAACGGCGTGACCGGATCCTCGCCTCGATCGAACAACTACTGGAGCAAGGCATCGAAAGTGGAAAAATCAGTCGTGCAAAAGAGGAACAAAGAGCCGCGGAATTTCAACGCGCACTCGATGCCGGTGAGATGCCGCCTCTGTACCCGTTTGTTTTCATCACGGACTATAGTCCGGGGGACTTCGCCACGATGCTTCAATCCGGTGGCAATCAACTGCTCGACTTGGAGACGCTAACCGCTTTGCGCAATGACGAATCGGTTATCCGGTGGGGATTGAGTGGGTTGGCCCGTTATCAGAAGTTAAGCGACGAACTGATCGTGCCGAACCTAAACCAGGACATTTCTTTCTTTTACGATCCAGCCACTAAGGAATTGCGAAAACAATTTGAGATTTATCCTGAAGCTCTAAAAGCGACTGTGAAGTTTGCCAGCGATCTCGAACGGACCCACACCGAGTTGTTGAAACGAATCCAAGCGGAAAGACAGCGCATCCGTTGAGTTTGAAAGCATTGGCGTTGACAGCCGGCGCCATGTAAAACAAAGTATTACGGTATGACCAAGACGATTACCAGGATCGGCAATTCCCAGGGTATCACTTTCGATGCCGCATTCATGGATTTGGCGCGGTTAAAGGTAGGCGATGAGCTCAGCGTCTCTCTTCACGAAGGCGGTGCCATCGTGCTGATGCCGATGAGGCGAACCATTGCGACGGATCGCGCTCGCAAAACGGCGCGCCGTTTGATCCGCAAAAACGCGAAACTCTTCAAACGTTTATCGTGAGCGAATCGCTCGCTCATCTGACCGTCCCGGCGGTTCGGGCGATCCACGCCGAGGTCTTGAAGGCGCACGGCGGTTCGCCCGGAATTCGCGACCTGGCGCTACTCGAATCCGCCGTCGCAGCGCCGCAGGCGACCATGATGGGACAACCACTCATTACCGATCCGATCGAGATGGCGGCTGCTTACCTCTTTTATATTTGCCGCAATCATCCATTCGTGGATGGCAACAAGCGGACTGCTCTCGCTTCGGCATTGACTTTTCTTGCGGAAAACAATCTTTTGCCGCAAGAGCTTTTGCCAGTAGACGACTGGGAAAATCTTGTGCTCGATGTGGCAGCGAGTCGGCTCGATCGCGCGGAGACGACAGCGCGTTTGCGCGAATTGATTCGCGGACCCAAACGCAAGCGCTAGGATCAAGACTCCATGAGTTCAGTCATTAAACAATTCAGGTTTTTGATCTTATTCAGCATCGCGCATTATGCGTGGGCCG
>JBLMXH010000052.1:0-2539 GCA_050257685.1 Nitrospirota bacterium | reverse complement strand
TTACTCTGAGCCAGGTCGCTGACGTTGCGATCGGTGGCGAGCAGGTCACGATCTCGTCGTCGGTCCGGCCGCGCGTTTCTGCCTCTCGTAAATTGATCGAGCAAATCGTGGCACGGGATGCCGTGGTTTACGGCGTGAATACCGGTTTCGGCAAGCTGTCCGATGTTCGAGTCCCCGCGAACGAACTGCGTCAACTTCAACTGAACCTTGTCCGGAGCCACGCCTGCGGAATTGGCGCGCCGCTTTCGGAACCCGAAGTCCGCGCGATGATGCTGCTGCGGGCGAACGTGCTGACGCTCGGCTACAGCGGGATTCGTCCGGAAGTGATTGAGCTGCTTTGCGAAATGTTAAACCGGGGCGTCCATCCGGTTGTTCCTGAGAAAGGATCTGTAGGCGCCAGCGGCGATCTTGCGCCGCTCGCACACCTGGCCTTGAGCGTCATCGGCGAGGGTGAAGCGTTTTTCGAAGGCCAACGGATGTCGAGCGAGGAAGCGTTGCGACGCGCCAAACTGGAGCCTGTGCGACTCGAAGCGAAGGAAGGCCTGGCTCTGCTGAATGGCACGCAGGCGATGCACGCGGTAGGCGGGCTGGCGCTTCTTCGCGCAAAGCGCATTGCACATGTGGCAGATATCTCCGGCGCGATGAGTCTGGAAGCACTCAAAGGCACGCCGGCCGCATTCGATCCGCGTTTGCAGGATGCGCGTCCGCATCCGGGACAGAAAACGGTCGCCGAGCATCTTCTCTCGCTCGTGGAGGGCAGCGAAATCCGGATGTCGCATCTTACTGACGATCCACGCGTCCAGGACGCGTATAGTCTCCGTTGCATGCCACAGGTGCACGGGGCCGTGCGCGGCGCGCTTGCTCATTGTGAAGATATTCTGCTGATTGAATCTGCGTCTGCGACAGATAATCCCCTTGTGTTCGCTGTAGCCGGGGGTGGTGACCCCGACAAAGGCGAGATCGTTTCCGGCGGCAATTTTCACGGCGCGCCTCTGGCCTTTGCGTTCGACTATGCGGCGATCGCAATTACGGATCTGATGAGCATCAGCGAACGCCGGACCGATCGCCTTTCCAATCCCGACAAAAGCGAGGGACTTCCGGCCTTCCTGGCCAGACAACCGGGGCTGGAATCAGGTTTCATGATTGCGCACGTCGCGGCGGCCTCGCTCGTCAACGAAGCGCGGGTCCTCGCGCATCCTGCCAGCGTTGACAACATCACGACGTCGGGCGGAAAAGAGGACCACGTTTCCATGGGTATGACCGGCGCGTTGAAACTGCGGTCCATCGTGGAGCTTGCAGAAAACCTGCTCGCCGTTGAGCTCCTCGCTGCGGCTGAAGGTTTGGAATATCGCCGGCCGTTGAAAGGCGGCCGTGGTGTCGAGAGCGCATTAGCGGCGGTGCGGAAAATCTCGCCACGGCTTGCGCAAGACCGGGCGTTATCGGGCGACATTGCGGGTGTTGCCGAAGGAATTCGCCGGGGCGATTTTGACTGAGGAGGAAGTAGAATGAGTGGAAAACGAATCATTCACGCGCCGCGCGGCCCGGACCGTACGTGCAAAGGCTGGCACCAGGAAGCGGCCATGCGGATGTTGATGAACAATCTCGATCCGGATGTGGCAGAGAATCCGGATCAACTCGTGGTTTACGGTGGAACCGGTCGTGCGGCGAGAAGCTGGGAAGCCTTCGATGCAATTGTCCGGTCGCTCCGTGAACTTGAAAACGATGAAACGCTTCTCGTGCAATCGGGAAAACCGGTGGGGAAATTTCGGACCCACGACGAAGCGCCGCGCGTCCTGATCGCCAACTCCAATCTTGTTGGTCAATGGAATAACTATTCCGAGTTCAATCGACTCGAGCGAATGGGGCTCACCATGTACGGACAAATGACAGCCGGCTCCTGGATTTATATCGGCAGCCAGGGAATCGTGCAGGGCACATTTGAAACATTTGCGGAAGCAGGAAGAAAACATTTCAACAGCTCCCTCGACGGAAAGTTTGTTTTGACCGGCGGCCTCGGAGGCATGGGCGGAGCGCAACCCCTCGCTGCGACGATGAACGGCGCGGTCTTCCTCGGCGTCGAAGTCGATCCGGCGCGCATCGAGAAGCGATTAAAAAGCGGGTATTGCGACAGGATCGCGCGGTCGCTGGATGAAGCGCTCAAGTTGATAGATCAGGCGCGCAAAGATCGAAAATCGCTTTCGGTAGGTTTAGTAGGCAATTGCGCCGATGTTCTGCCTGAAATTGTGAAGCGCGGGATTATGCCGGACGTGCTCACCGATCAAACCAGTGCCCACGATGCGTTGAACGGCTACGTCCCGCACGGAATGCCGTTCGAAGACGCGCTCACATTGCGGCGAAAAGATCCCGATCAATACATCGAGCGTGCGATGCAATCGATGGCCGTGCACGTCGAGGCAATGCTTGCGCTGCAAAAGAAAGGCGCGGTGACCTTCGATTACGGGAACAACATTCGCGCCCAGGCGCAAAAAGCCGGAGTAAAAAACGCGTTCGACATTCCCGGCTTTGTTCCTGAATACAT
>JBLMXH010000051.1:0-6024 GCA_050257685.1 Nitrospirota bacterium | reverse complement strand
CAAAACTTGCTTCCGGGGTTATTTCCCCGGCGCGCTACACGCAAGACGAGCTTGGCGCCGCATTTTTCGCAAGTCGGTTCACTTTCTTGGCGGCTGTCAATTTCATTCGCTGAAAACGACGGCTTGGCCTGCACGCCCTGTACCAATTCGGCGAGCTGGTGTCCTTCCACCAAATCGATAGGCTTGTTTTCAGCAAAGCTTTTGGCCTCCTGAGTAAATAAACCCGAGGTCATGATAATCACGCCGGTCGCGCTTTCGGCGGTCATCACGCCATACATCTCGCGCACGACGCGAACGTCTACCTTTTGCCGCTTCCATTGTTTGCATTGGACTAAAAAGCGGTTCCCATTTTGTTTCAGAACCAAGTCGATTCCGCCATCCGGGCCGACGCCGTGGTTTTCAACGACCCCGTAACCCTTGCGGCGGTAAGCCTCGGCGACAAGTTCCTCAAATTGCTTCCATGGCAAAGATCGTATCGAATCCAGATCCTTTTGCTTGTCCAGGAGTTTTCTCTTTCGCCGTGAGTTCAAAAACGAAACTGGAGCGGGTAGCAGCAACAGGAAAGCCATGGGTGCTATCGATGGCGCAGCACCGGCAAGCCCTTTGAAGAAAGGGTTCTGGACGTCGACGGCGGGCACAATAAACTTGAGGCCGATAAAGGCGGTCGCTGACGCTATTACGCTTACCCACCACGGACATTGGCTCAGTAGTTCCAAAATACTTTCGTTTCGTCTAGCCATTTTGCCTCTCTATCTTGCCGGTTGTGGGTCCGATCGGGCTTTTAACTGTTTTGGTCTGTCAAAATTTGCTGGCGTCTTTATCTTTTGATTGCCGCCAATTTTCGTCTTGCTTCTTTTTCGCTTCTTTCTGCGCCTGCTCGTAGGCAATCGTGTCCAAATACTCGACCAAAATGGAGTTTCCGCCGGTGCGCATGGAGACCCGATTGGTCTTGTCGATTGCCCAGGTCGAGGTTTCGAAGAATATCTGCCTTTCCCTTTTCGCATAATTTCCATACTTGCCGGTTAGCAGCTGGAAAAGCTTTGTCTGAAACGCGCGGTCTTTGAATGGGGCATTCCAGTGAACGTTGATCGTCGACAAAAACTTACTCGCCGGCGTGAAAGTCAGATTTACTTTTGCAGGCTCGCCGAGGAGATCCGCGCGATAATAAAATTCGTTGGCCGTAGCGATATGGTTCATGACGCTGGCATCAAAGTGCTTATTCATCGAAATGACGCCTTCCCTGAGGATCGGAATATCCTTATCTTGCGCGACCGCCATGGCTTCCCGAACCGACATCCCGGATCGCCAGCTATCGAATTGAAATGCGTTTGCCGTAGCAGGGGTCAAGAGGAAAAGAATTAAAACCGAGGCAAGCGTAGCCATGGACCGTGCTCCTGTTGCGGTGAGCACAATTATAAGGCCCTACTCTGACGGCGCAAAGTTAAATTCTTTGTAGTCCGTATCCGGTTCCAAGCGTTGTCGTGCGCTACCGCTGCGCTCTTGTTGCAGACGTCAAAGACCCCGACAGGTCTAAGACCAAGTACTGACTTCCACGTTTCGAGAATTCTCGAAATGTCGAAACGTTCAGCGCACAGTAGAACCGAAGCGCTTTGCTGCGGGACCTGAAGAAATATCCGAAGCACGTTGAGGACTGTAGGTTGGCGATATTGTTTATTGGCTGACTGACATTGAAGCAGGAAATTGGTATAAGACTAGCGGGAGCGTTTATTGCCGGCGCGCATTTAGATGACTCAATCTGAGGGGCAAGTAAGGAAGCGGTGATATGTCCAAAAGCTTAAAAGCTATTTATCGGCGAGGTGCTTTCATTCCCGAGACGCCCTGCAATTTGCCCGAAGAATCGGAAGTAGAGCTGATCGTACAAGGGCCAGTTCTGACTCAACCTGAGATAATTGACCCTCAGGAGCGAGCCAGTATCCTTGGCGGCCTGGTCGCGCGGATGCAACAGAATATGATTCCACAAACAGCTCCACGTTTCACCCGAGAATCGTTGCATGAACGCAGTTGATACGAATGTTCTCCTCTACGTCCATGATCCCCGGGACGTCGCGAAACAGGTGACCGCCTCTAATCTTCTACAGTCCCTCGGCGATGGCGTTTTGCTTTGGCAAGTTGCTTGCGAGTATTTAGCAGCAAGCCGCAAACTGGTGCCTTTTGGCTATAGTCTTGCGCAGGCTTATCAAGACGTGCGGGATCTTCAGCGCGTTTGGTTTACGCTTCTCCCTTCTTGGAACACGCTTGATAGAGCGGAGACATTGCTAAATGCTTACAGTTTGTCTTTCTGGGACGCCATGATCATCGCGGCGTGTTTGGAAGCGGGTGTGACGCGGCTGTACTCAGAAGACTTCGACGCCTACTCTCACGTCGATGGCCTTGAACTCGTAAATCCTTTTAAAACCGTCGCAACCAATTAGCTGCAACAAGACCACTCTACCGGGGGGCTTCAGGGGGCTTCAGATCTGGACTTTGGTAGTTTTATGGCCGCCCGTCCAAACGTTGCTTGAACGTGCATGGCCGTGTTAAAAGCCGCGTGTGCCCGGTATCGATTGAGAGCGTTTTGAATGAAGATAATCCGGCTTTCGGGCCATGCGCTAAACTACATGAACAAACGCGGATTCACAGTGGCCGAAGTAGAAGAGGCCATACGGGAAAGCCCTTGGCGACCCTGCTGAATTGGGGCGCCTGGAGTGCCGTAGGGCTTATCCGTTTGGCAAAGAATGGAACAAGAAGCTGTACGCCACTAAGGAAGTCCGTCCGATATTCGTTGAGCAGTTTGATGAAATTGTTGTGGTAACGGTCTATACTTATTTCTACTGATTGGGGGGATCGCATGAAAATCAGTTACGATCCAGAAGTGGATGCGCTAAGCATCACGTTTCGCGAAACAACCGTGACCACAAAACATCTGGTGGAGGGAATTGCGGCGGATTATGATGCGGACGGAAAGCTCGCCGGCATAGAAATACTCGACGCTATCAAGCGCTCTGGCGGCAAGGACACTTTGCGCCAGGTTGTCATTGAAGGACTTGGCCCCACCCAAACCTCATAGCTGCGGCTGACCGACTGCAGGGTACCGACGCACGAATAAAAACCGTTGGCAATGTAAGCATGCTCACCTCCCATGGGGGAGTGGCTCAGGAGTTACAAAATATTATCGTCTCGTTTAGCCATCTAGTTGGGCCTCTGTTCTGAAGCTTCATTGGGATCATCCGTTCAGACCAGTTCCCATTTTCCGCTGGCAACGCCTTGACGGATCACGTACATCCGTCCGTCATCCCCCGCGAGCCTGAAATAACGATAATCCGGTGTTATCCATCGCTCAATGACGCGAGCGACCTCAACCGGATGCTCGCCGATGGAGAATCGCCTCGGTGTTTCCTCGCCGCGGTAACCGGCGTAGCACTCGACTACAATCTCCATGGAGTGGGTAACTTCCTCAGGCGTACGACGGCAAATCTTAGCTGATCACTAGACGACGTTTAAATGGGCCGATGAAGCGCTTTTCGGCTGACCTCGTCCGGGCTCCGGGGTCGGACCACGGCAACTCCTTAATTTAACACTGTAAGATAGCATAAAAGGCATCTGCTGGGGGCTTAGAACTCATTTTTTCAGGCCGAAAAGCGAGCTCTAAGGAGAACTGATTCCGCGTGCCCTAAACATATAACTAAGGCCGTTCAAATCGTTCAATCGCTTCGCTTCATTCAAAACGTTAATCGGAAAACCGCTCGTTCAATATTCAAGATGGACGGTGAACGTTCCAAACGTTCAATCGCTTCGCTCCGTTCCAGCCGTTCAATCGCTATACTCTTTTCAAGAGGCGTAGGGAAGTCAATCGAAAGGCAGACGATGCGGTTACCGGCACTGGCCATCGACAATGGCGTGGGGCCAATGCAAACTCCGGCCGCATGGCAAACGCGAAGTCGGTTTTTTCTCCCGTGATCGAGAAAACGCCAGCTGGGTCGAGGCTCTTGCTCACGTGGCGAAACTTGACTATTCCACGAACCAGCGGGACTTTAATTGAATGATTCCGGCGTTTACTGAGCACGGACATCTGCCTGAAGGGGTCTACGACTGCACGATACAGGAGGCGGAAAATCGGTTCGGCACGTTTCAGCGCAGCGATCGTCGTCCGCAACTCTGGGCTAAGTTCGTTGAATTCATGCGCGAAGCGGAGTCCCGCGGACTGATAGATGCCATAGTGTTGGATGGGAGTTTCGTCACAGTCGAGGACGAACCGAACGATATTGACCTTGTGGTGGTTGTCTCTTCGGATCATGATTTTTCGCGTGAGTTTCAACCGAGCGAATACAACGTGCTTTCGAGGCGACAGGTCCAGCGGAATCGACGTTCTGGTTGCGCGCGCCGAATCCGAGGAATAACGTCGCTATGTCGGGTTCTTTCAACAGGTCCGCTTGGAACCAGGTCGCAAAAAGGGGATACTGCGCATATGGCTACGATAGAGAATGAAGGGCA
Source organism: Nitrospirota bacterium (assembly GCA_050257685.1). Lineage (GTDB taxonomy): Bacteria > Verrucomicrobiota > Verrucomicrobiia > Chthoniobacterales > UBA10450 > Udaeobacter. The sequence goes on along the minus strand of JBLMXH010000051.1, from coordinate 1,533 downwards.
GTTGCAGCAGGCGGTCGAGCAAATTGAGAATCTGTGTCGAGCTATTGACCGTCTACGGCTGGACATTTTTCCAAAGAACCCCAGAAATTTTGCGGTCCTGGCCGAGGGACCTGTGGAGGAGATCCGTAAGCTCCAAGCGGACATTGACGCGTACATTCGACGTCTGGAAGCGACAGGAGCTTCAGCCGGTACTTAACCCGGCTGCAAATTTGTTGCGCTTACACGTTGCGGTCGCCCAAGCCAGTTTCTTGATTTAACACTGCAAGATAATAGCCTAAAGGCATCTTCTGAGCGCTTAGATCTCACTTTTTCACGCCGAAAACCAAGTTCTAAGGAGCAACCGACGCCGCGCGCCAACGGCTCCTGCCTTACGGCAGTTCAAAAGTTCAATCGTTCAATGTTCAAGATGGACGGTGAACGTTCCAAACGTTCAATCGCTTCGCTTCGTTCAAAACGTTAATCGGAAAACCGCTCGTTCAATGTTCAAAACGGATGCTGATACATTTCATTCAAGCCGTTCCAAGAGCCTGTCCTGAGTTTATCGAAGGGTTCCATCGCTTTGCTCGGTTCCAGTCGTTGAAGACCTTACTGTGGTTTAGTGGTTTAAGATTTCAATGGTTTCAAGGTCCGAGGATCCGCGACCGGCGTGCTTACCTGCACTGGGTTTGTGAGGCGACGAAACGTCTTAGTCTTGTCGCCGGCTTTCCACTTGGGGGAGCGGACTGGGATCGAACGTGAGTTGTGCGCTAGCAGGAAATCGATGACATCGCTGTTGGTTGGTGTGAGCTTGGATTCGCCGGCTTGGCTGGCCACGCACTCGCGCTCATGAAATGCTGGACAAGAAAAAAGAATTTGGGGCTAAGCTTTCGTAGGGATTAACGTTGTCGACCTAACTGGACTAACTCGGCAATCGGACACGTTGCAAGGGGAAAAAGTAATCCTTCTTACGTCTCGCCCCGTTGCTACAGCTGCTCAACGAACTCTTCGACCGTGATACCCGCACCACGGATGAGTGCCCGCAACGTTCCGCGGTCAAGCTCTTTATGATCAGGTACGGAGAGATGTCGTCCGGTAGCGTGATATAGAATCATATGGCTTCCCTTTTGACGGTAAAAGAGAAACCCGAATTTCTCAAATACTTTTACCGCCTGACGGCCCGAGATGACGGGGAGCGAGGCTATCTAGGCAGCGACGCTAATTTCTACTATGTCAGGGGATGGGATGGAGAGCTGTTGGGCTTTGCGCACTTCGATAATGGCTTCGATTGCTTCCCGGATATTTTGTAGAGCTTCTTCACGCGTCTTTCCCTGAGACACACAGCCGGGGAGAGACGGACATTCTGCCACGATGTAGCCATCCTCGCCCGCAGTCAACGTGACAAGATACTTATGTGCCATGTGAAATCTCCTTCTGTAAGCGCTAGCTTATCACAGCATGCGTTTAGTCTACCATCCAACTTGGTAAATCGAAACTAACGCGGCCGGGCTTTCTTTCTACTGCACGCCCATGCGGTACGGACTGGATACTAAAGCG
>JBLMXH010000050.1:0-16571 GCA_050257685.1 Nitrospirota bacterium | reverse complement strand
AAAGCCGTCGATGGAGAGAAAACTGAATTACGAATTTAAAGTTGAGCTCAACTTCATCGGTACCCAGCGTATCGGAAAATCGATTGAAGGGTTCTTGCAACTTGGACTCGAGATCCTCCAAAGCGCTTAAAACTTTGTTAATTGCCGCCTCGTTCAATATTCCGCGCGGTCTCCAAACGAAGAGACGCACGTCTTCGTGGAATTGAACTTCAGAAGGAAGCATCATTCTTGTAGCGCTGGTATCCGGCCATCCTGGATCGCCTTGAGCAGCGCCTTGTGGTCGCGCTCGTTTTGCTCCGCGTAGCTAAGAGCAAATTGTGCGATGGCTTCGTCAAAGCTTGAGTTCGATCCGAGGTAGCCGCTAATCATCGCCGCGTCCCCCGATTTCGAGTGAGCACGAGCAAGCGCCCAGCCACAGAATTCCGAGTGGCGGCCCAACCGGGTGGCATTCATGCCATCAACCAATGGCTTGATTTTCATGTCACGGAGCTGGCGGATGTAATAGTGAGGCCCGTTTTCCTCCGACCAGCCGAGAAAGATATCTCGTGGAGGTTTCGTCGAAATCATTGAATCTCATGCCGGCTACTCTGTAGTTGATTTGGACGATACTCGAACTTTTTTGTGACTCTTTCAATCGCGTTCTCGATCGTAAATGCCAGTGTCTTGGCTGGCAATACGAGTGACACGCAAGTCATCCTCACTGAGGATAGCGGACGGTTCTAGATCTCACGCCGATCTGTCTGTTAAGCTGTGGCGATGGAGAAGCCTCCGGAAGGGACACGGTCGAGCGCGACGCGACAGATTGCACCGCCGCCTCTGTCACAGCATCTGCGCGAGCTGATGTCGCGTCCGAACTCCTGGGCCGTGATCGCGCGTAACCTGATTCCGGTCGTCGGCATCTATGCTTTTGGTTGGTCCGCTGCTCTGAGCGTCTTCAACTACTGGTTCGACGGGCTGACCGCGCTGGTTGCCATTGTTACGGCGTTGATTCCGCGCGCGCTGCGCGAAACGCGATCGAAATCAGACGGGATAATGAAGACTGTCGTGGGTGGCGTGGTTACCTGGATTGTTCTGGTTGGGATTGTCGGTCTGCCGTACTGGATTGTGCTGATTCCGCTCCATGATCTGTTGCTCGGCAACGAACTCCGCCGTCAGCTCGCACAATCTCCTGCACTCTGGTTCACGTTCGGCTCGCTGGCAGCGAGCCATTTCTGGAAGGCGTTCCGCATGGGCTATGACGTCATGCCGGACAAAGAACTGAAGCAACGGGCGCGCTGGGATATCTATCTCCTCATACTGCGCGCAATAGCGATGTTCATCATGGCCGCTCACGGCCTGGCCTTTATTCTGGTGCCGCTGATGGCGCTGTTGCTGAGCTATCTCGAGATCTGGCCCGAACGCGCGCTCGGCGCAGTCTTCGGCGACCCATCCCGGCTGTGGGAGTACGATCCGGGCGATCCTACTTCAAACCGGCGCAGACGCTGATGTCTGCCGGTGTGGCGCCTGTCTCTTCGCAACGCATCAGCATGATGCCCGCCCGATTACGGCGAATCTCTTTTGGAACGAAGCGCTTTCGTTAGGCCGAACAAACTGATCAAGAGCCATAACGCTTCAACAACAAACGCCGACAAATTGAATTTGAAAATGAGCGAAACAATTATCAGCAATGCTCCGGCTGCGTTCAGTAGTGAATAACTCGGCGACGAGCTGGGAAGCTTATCCAGTTGTAAAAGTAAGTAGGCAATTATGATCAGTAAAACGCCCATGAATCCCACCAGATCAAGCCAGGTGAGATGTGCCATCATTGAGATGAGTTTTTTGTAGCTACCGATCTGTGGCCGGTCGCCGCCTTCGGCGGTTTCCAGATCAAATACGGCCCCACCCGGCCGTGGCTACAGCGTACACCAGCTGATCTTATGCTCCGCCGCCTCTGTTTTCCGGCGGCGGAGGTGGAGAATGTTGGTTCGTCGAGGTTGCACTATTCCCTTCGGCAGCACGTTTCGCCGCCCATCTCGCTTTCATCGCAGCCGAAAGTTGGGCACGGCGTTCGGGTGAAAGATTCAGTGTTCTCTTCGGTTTCTTTGCAGGCGACCGCGCGGCGGTTGCGCGGGCAGCTGATTTCCTCGCGGCCTTCAACACTTTGGCTGCCTTTACCTCCTGCATTTTGCGTTTCAACTTTGCAAGCTTCGAGGCGCCGTCTCGCTGACGCTTCTCGAGTTGCCGGATCTTCTTCTCCAACTTTTTCACCTTCATAATTGTTCTTCTCCTCCTCTCGCCGACGGCGAATGTAACGATTGGGTCTTTCAGTTAATGATAAAACTTTGCCAGTGTCACGTTCTTCTTTGGCTGGACGCCCTTCGAGCCGATCCCGGAAATACACCAACTCCAAGGTCAGGCCCGACGCCAGCGCTACGACCGTCGTTTTCCGAACAAGGACGCAACGTTTGTTCGTTCCTGTGGACGCATGAGCTGTGTGCAACCAGCCGCCACATGACGGCAGAATAAATCTTTGGTATCTTGTCCGTGTCATGTCTGTCCTCATTTCCGGGGCGGGCATTGCGGGCCCGACCTTCGCGTACTGGCTTTCTGTTCACGGGGTAAAATCGACCCTTATCGAACGGGCGCCACAGATGCGTACCGGCGGTTATGCCATTGATTTTTGGGGGTTGGGCTTCGACATCGCGGAACGAATGGGGATCCTTCCTGACCTCAAGCGCGACGGATATAACATTAAGGAATTGCGGATTGTCAATGCGCAGGGACAACGAATCGGAGGGTTCAACGTCGACGTCTTCCGGCGGGCCGCTCGCGGCCGGTACGTAACGATTCCGCGCACTGATCTGGCTAGAGATATCTACCGAAAAATCGAAGGGCGTTGTGAAACGATTTTCGGCGACAGCATCACCAGGATTCAGCAGGACGCTCATGGTGTGGATGTCACTTTTGGACATGCACAATCCCGCCGTTTTGACATGGTCATCGGCGCTGACGGTCTCCATTCTATTGTGAGAAAACTGACGTTCGGGGAGGAGAATCATTTCGAGAAGTTTCTCGGTTACTCAGTCGCGGCCTGCGAGGTGAGTGGCTATCAACCAAGAGATAAGGACGTGTATATCAATTACAGCACTCCGGGGAAACAGGTTGGCCGGCTTTCGCTCCGGAATGATCGGACGTTGTTCCTGTTTGTTTTTGTTGATGGACGCCCGGACGTGATCGACCCCGGGGACACCGAGTCGCAAAGAAACGCGCTATGCGCGCAATTCGGCAACCTCGGGTGGGAGTGTCCGCAGATCCTCGCTGCCATGGAATCGTGCCCGGACTTGTATTTCGATCGTGTGAGCCAGATTCGAATGGACAGATGGTCCCGTGGCCGCGTTGGACTTATCGGAGACGCTGCCTTTTGCCCTTCACTACTCGCAGGTCAAGGTTCCGCACTGGCCATGATAAGTGCCTATGTCCTGGCTGGGGAACTCTACCGGACACCCAATGCGCCGGAGTCTGCTCTGACACGCTACGAAAATCTGTTGCATCCCTTCATGCTCGCCAAGCAACAGGCCGCTGAGAAATTTGCCACCTCCTTTACACCCAAAACACGATGGGGACTTTTTGTCCGTAACCAGGTGACCAAGGCATTCGCGATCCCCTTGGTCGCAAGACTGGTGATGGCCCGAAGCCTTCTCGATCGAATCACTCTGCCAGATTACTCAGACAAACATGCGGCTGCCTGACGACATATGCAGTGAGTCTCTTTTCGCGGAACGGCCCTCTTATCCAAGCGAGAATCTTGGCAGTACGTCATTTACCGAATACGCTACCTGTTTCGAGCGACTGTCACTGTATCTGCTGCGGACGTGCGGCTACAATCAGATGATTCCTCAAGTTGGTGGTTCGGTCCCCAAAACAACACGTACCTCGTGAGGCAGCGCATCGTTACGCAACACCACTATTCTGTCGGCTGCCGCAACTCCATCCAATTCCACGAGGGTGACGCCTCGGGAACAATGTTCCGGGTTCTCAACTGATATGCGGTAAATCGTGTTCTCAAAACGGTATCGCAAATGGTAGCCAGGCCAATCTTGGGGTATGACCGGATCGATCGTGAGCGTGTCACCGCGGCGCTGGAATCCAAGAATTTCCTCGAGCCACACACGATAGGTCCAAGCCGCCGCACCCGTGTACCAGGTCCAGCCACCTCGCCCGACGTGGCCGGCCAACGAATACACGTCACCCGGCATGACGTACGGCTCGACCTTGTAGCGTTCGCAATCGTTCTCGTTTCGCGCGCGTTCAACCGGATTCAGCATCCGCAAAAGTCGGACCGCTTTATCGCCATCGCCCCGGCGAGCAAAAGCCATGGCCACCCAGGTAGCGGCATGCGTGTATTGACCGCCGTTTTCCCGCACGCCTGGCGGGTAGCCCTTGATGTAGCCAACGTCGGCGGTGCTTTTGTCGAAAGGGGGAGTAAAGAGCAAAATTAGATTGTCGACTTGACGCACGAGATTTTCCTCCAGCGATTGCAGCGCGATCTCTAAGCGACCCGAGTCGCCTGCGCCGGAAATAGCAGCCCATGTTTGCGGAAGCGAATCGATGCGTGCTTCAGCGTTTTCGCTGGATCCGAAAGGCGTGCCGTCGTCAAGGTATCCCCTGCGATACCAGGCTCCGTCCCAAGCCTGGGCGTCTATGGTTTGTGCGAGTTGGACGCCACGTGTGCGGCAGGCTTGTGCCTCCTCATGGAGTTCGCGTAGCGCGAGCAACTCTGCGAAATCCCTGAGGACGCAAATTTCAAACCAAGCGAGCCAAACGCTTTCGCCGTTGCCGCCCAGTCCAACGCGGTTGAGGCCATCGTTCCAATCGCCGCCTCCGATCAGCGGCAAACCGTGCGGACCACAAGTGGCGGAGCGCGCGATGGCCCGCCGGCAATGTTCGAGCAGAGAACCTTCCGTCGCGGAAGCGACCGGAATGGACAGGCTCTCCGACTGTTGTTCCTCCAACGGCTTGCCTTCGAGGAACGGAATCATCTGATCGAGAATCGCGGCGTCGCCCGTGGTGCGGACGTAATGTGCGGTCACGAAAGGTAGCCAGAGAAGATCGTCACTGATCCGGGTCCGGACGCCAGCGCCTGAATCGGGTTGCCACCAGTGTTGGACATCGCCTTCCACGAATTGCCGTGCGGCAGCCCGCACGATGTGGTCGCGCGCGAGCTCGGGCGCCGCATGCACGAGCGCCATAACGTCCTGCAACTGGTCGCGGAATCCGTAGGCTCCGCTCGATTGATAAAAGGCCGAACGGCCCCAGACTCGACAGCTGAGCGTCTGATAAAGCAGCCAACGGTTGAGCAGAAAGGTCGTGGAAAGCTCGGGTGTTTCCACTTCAATCGTGCTTAAAACCCGGTCCCACCATTGGCGGGTTTCTCGGAATGCCGCCTCGACGTTTGCGGGATCGCGAAAACGAGTCACGAGGGCGCGCGCTTCTTCTTCGTTGTCCGCCTGTCCCAAGAGAAAAGTCACCTCGGCGGTGTGTTTCGGTTCAATCTCGACCATGATCTGCACGGCGGCGCAAGGGTCGAGACCCGCACCGGCGTCACCGGTCAGTCGCTCATGCTTCAGGGCGCCCGGATCGCGCAACGAGCGGTTGCGACCGATGAACGCCGCGCGGTCGCCGGTGAATGAGGCTGGCGCGGGCGTGGCAGTGGCAAAGGTAACGCGTTCCCACAGCTCCGGTTTGTAGGAGTTGCGGGCAAACAGGCTCTGGCTTTGCAAATCCCATTTTGTGACGACATGCATACCGGTTTCCTCAGAATCGGATCCGAGAACGAGAGTCGCGTAGGCGGTGACAGTTAGTCTCCGGCGGCGAGACGAGCTGTTGCGCAAGCGCAGCCGCTGCAGGCGCACCGGTTGTCCGCCGGCGTCATCGAGCGGCACGAAGGTGAGCAGCCGTTGTTCGATCGCGTGGCTGTTATGTTCAAAAGTTGTGTAACCCTGCCCGTGCCGCACACGATAGGCGTCTTTTTCCCGGATTGGCTGGGGTGTTGGGGACCAAACAACGCCGAGGTCGTCATCGCGGATGTAGACGGCGGTCCCGGGTGGATCGCAGATCGGATCGTTAAACCACGGCGTGAGACGATCGCTTTGGCTGTTGCAGCCCCAAACAAATTCGGCGCCGGACTCGGAAACAAACGTCCCGAACTTCGGGTTCGCCATGACGTTGATCCAGGGAAGCGGCGTTTGTCGACCGGGACCCAGATAGATCACAAATTCCTTTCCGTCCTCGGTAAAGCCGCCGAGACCGTTAAAGTATTTTAGTTCCATAAAAGGCAGAGGGGCGGAAGGCTCTTCGCGGAACTGGCGCCCTGGCACTAGTTGTCGGGGTTTCGCGGCCATGGGTGCGGTCGCTGCGAGCTGTTGGCGCAACGTGCCGCGAGCTGCGACGAGCACCATTCGTGCAGCCGCTTGAAGTGCGATCAGTTCTTCGTTCGAAATTTTCGTCGCCGAGCGGAGATAGACGCCACCTGGTTGATCGACGCCGGTCAAGTGTGCCTGCGCTTCGGTGAGCGCGCGCAGGCGCCCGGTCAATGGTTCATCGTAACTCGGCTTTTCCTCGCTCACGAGGACAAGGTCGACCTTCAGGCCGCGCAGATACCAGAAGGTATGTGCGATCAATATTTCGCGCACCACTTCGATGTCGCGGAGGTGACCAATCATGACAACGACAATCGGCAAATCACCCGAAATGCCTTGTCGCCAGAGCGCTCGTTCGCCCTCGGTATTGCGGACGAGACGCGCCGGCGGCGGTCGAAGTTGGGCCTGTGGAAAGATAATGAGGCCGGCAAGTTGTTGAAAGGTTTGCACGTCGACCGGACGAATGTGGAGTCGGCGCATCTCCAATTGGGAATGAATCCACGCGGTCTCAAAACAGCGCGCGCAAGTGGAGAACTCAGCGTAGCGCTCCGCCAGTGCGACAACCGCTTCGCGAGATTCTGCTACGACGGTAACGAGCGCTAACTGAAACCGCTGGTTAGGCAAAATCGTGACACGCCGGCGCAGGCTGAAGATCGGGTCAAGCACCGCGCCGATGCTGTTCGTTAGGCGGCGGGTGAGCGCTTCGGGATTTTCCAGCGTGCGGCCCCGGCCGAGAAACTCAGCGCGGTCTGTTTCAAATTCGATCGCCTCGGTGGAAGATTCGGGAACCATGAGATGTGCGGCCCAAACAGCTTGATCATCGGGAGCGCGAGGGCGTCGCCGGGCAACCAGAGCTTCGCAATGCGGCACCCACTCAGTTTCGATGAAGAGCTTACTGAAAGCTGGATGCGCACGATCCGTCCGGTGCGGCGCAAGAGCGAGCTCAAGATAACTGGTAAGCTCCAGTTGGCATGTTTTGCGTGAGGTATTCACCAAAGTCACGCGCCGAACTTCCGCGTCGTCTTCCGCGGAGACGACAATCTCGGTGATCGTCTCGCACGGCCCACTGCTCCGCCGGAACTCCGCTTTGTCCGGCGTGAAACTCCAAGTGTAACGGCGTTCGGGAGATCTCAGCGGTAGATGGGTATTGCTCCAAGTCGTTGCACTCTCCAAATCCCGGATATAACAGACCGGGCCCGGGACGTCGCAAGTCGTATCCGCGTGCCAGCGCGTCACTTCCAGGTTCTGCCAACGCAGGTAGCCGCCGCCTGAGTTCGTCACCGTGACGGAACAGGTTCCATTGGAGAGGAGGTGAGTGCGCGGCGAAGCAACATCCGGCGTTTGCGCCGCGCCGCCGGCGCCGGCCGTTGCGATTGTTCGGCGCACAGGTCGCTCTTCATGCGCAGCTTCACCGGTGGTCGGCAAAATTTGTTCCGGGATATGCTCGTGCAAGAGCGGCTCGGTCGCGCGAATGCGCGGATCAGAATGGAATCGCCTCCGCATCGCATTGTCATTTAAGGCATTATCGTAAGCGAGGAGCGACATTCCCTGGTGATGAACCATGTAACAGCGGATGATAATCCCGGCAGAGCCGCCGGGTTCAGTGCGTCGCGAATAATCAATCGCTTCGTAATAACCACAGTTACCAAGCAGCGCCGAGTCGTTCAGAATAGCGATCCGCCGCAGATTCTTCATCGCGGCGGCCGGCTCCACGCCGAGAGCGAGCGCCGCGGCATACGGTGCTACCACCAGGTTGTCTTCCTGCCCACGCTTCAACGCCAGCGCCGGCACGCCAAAGGCCCGATATTGATAAACGTTGTGCCGATCAAGCGCGCTGAAGGCGGATTCCGAGATGCCCCACGGTACGCGGCTTTGGCGAGCGTACGCAATCTGACAATGCACGGCGTCGTAACAGGCGCGATCAAGTAGCGAGTTCTCATGCGTCTGTGTAAACAGGAGCGGCATCAAATATTCGAACATCGTCCCATTCCAGGAGAGAAGTGGCAGCCGCCCGTAGGCGGACCCAAACGGCCGACTCAAAGCCCACCAATGTTCCGCCGGCACTTCTCCACGCGCGATGGCCAAAAAACTCGTTAGGCGCGCTTCACTTGCGAGCAGATCGTAAAACGAGGTGTCAAGCCGGCGCTCCCCCACCTGGTAGCCAATGGCAAAAATCCGCCGTTTCTCATCGTAGAGAAATCGGAGCCCCATGCCGCCTTCCAGTTTCTGGCTCTGGGCGATCAACTCGTCCAATTGCCCGAGCTGCTCCGAGGCGTCCCGGCGCGAATGCTCCACCTGGGTGACGAGACTATCGAGCCACTCACGCACGTCCTGAGGAACCTCCGGGTCCTCTCGCCTCTTATAAAGAGGAAGCAGCGGAACGAGCCCCGGGATGCCTTCGATGGCAATATTCCGCAGCGAAAAAGTGGCAGCGAGCGCCTCCCGGCGGGATTCATGCGTTGCTTCGCCTAACGACATCAATTGTGCCGGCGGCGACATTAGAATTTCAACCGGCCGAAGATATTTATCGATGACCCCATTCCACGCCGCGACCTGCTTTGAAATCTGTTGGGCCCAATAAGCACGGGGTTCGGTTTGCGGCCCGTCGTAGCGGAGCAAAAGATCCTGCGCCGGCTGTCGGGCCGCTCGCAAGCGCACGATGATTTCTTCCAGATCCGCTGGGTGGCCCGTAGTCAGTTCCGCCAGTCGGACAAAGGCCAGAGGGCGTTCCGCTCCTGTCATGTCAGGCGCAATTTGCCGGAGAACGCTCAGCGTGTCGGCTATTCCACGCAATGCGGAGTTATCGAGCAGGGGGCGCGTGGCCAGTTCATTGCAACTGACTTCGAAAGTCCAGAGGCTCGCGAGCAAATTGCCGCTGTCCACGGTAGAGACATAGCGTGGACGCAAGGGCTCCAGCGTGTTGAGGTCGTACCAATTAAAAAGATGGCCTTCGAAACACTCGAGCCGACCTACGGTCTCAAGCGTACCGACGTTGCGCGCCACCAGATCGTCGATTGTGATGTAACCGAAATCATTCGCCGCCACGGTCGCCAGCATCCATAGCCCGATGTTCGTTGGTGAAGTGCGCATGAAAATTTCCTGGATTGGCATTTCCTGGACATTGTCCGGCGGCAACCAAGAAGTTTGTGGTCCAACAAAATCATCGAAGTATCTCCAGATTCGTCGGGCGGCCGCGCGCAGAAATCGACGGTCGTCCGCCGTTAGCGTCCCACCCCGCCAGCTCTTCGCCGGGCGATTAATCACCATCACCGCCACAGGAAAGAGCGCCGACAAAAGAAGGAAGGGAGCTACCGCCACCATCGCCGCTGTTCCCCGCGACACCGCGCAAGCGAAAAGACACACGCAGGCAGCGGGAATCCAAAGCCGGGTGAGAAGAAATTGCCGTTGCCGACTTCTCGCGCGCCGGTGAGCATCCACTGCTGTCTCCCATTCCAACATCAGCCGATGTGACGTGATGCGCCGGTAGATCACGCGAGCGATGGCGTCGAGTGCCATGCCCGCGTAATCCGCGAGAAAAATAACTGCGAACAGTGAGCCCAAGAGACGGTCGCGCGGCTCTCGCCAGAACCTCGTCCCGGGCGGCGGCGGATGGAACAATATCGCGAGGAAAGCGTTCAGGACCGGCCAGAACATCAGGCCCGCGATAATCACGCTCCACAGCATCGGGGCAGGAGTGCAAAACCAACCCGCCAGGAGGAGCGTCACTATCGCCGGCGGCACCAGACTCCGGCGCAGATTGTCGAAGATCTTCCAGCGGTTAAACGTGGAAAGCGGATTGGGTTCCATCCTGCCGTCGCCCATCGGCACTCGCGACTTCAGCCAGTCAATGATTTGCCAGTCGCCGCGAATCCAGCGATGTTGCCGACTCCACCACGCGATGTAGCTATTCGGAAAGACATCCAGCAACTCGATGTCCGTCGCCAGTCCGACACGGACATAGCATCCTTCCAGCAGATCATGGCTCAACAAGTGCGCGGTCGGAAATCGTCCTGATAAAAGCCGGTGAAACGTCTGTAATTCGTAAATGCCTTTGCCGTGATAACTCCCTTCTCCGACCAAATCCTGGTAAACATCGGAAACCGCGTGCGTGTAAGGGTCTATTCCGCGCGGGTCAGCAAAGATGCGTGAGAACCATGTCGCCCTCGAACTTGGAAGCGAGGCGGTGACGCTTGGTTGAATGATCGTGTAGCCGCGAATTACGTGGTAACCATCTGGCGAAAGCCGCGGCTGGTTCAGCGGATGCGCCAGAGTTTCGATCATCCTTCGGGCTGTATCGCGCAGCAATTGGGTGTCGGCATCCAGCGTGATCACAAACCGAATGCCCTCGAGTTGCGCGCGATCGCCCGTGCAAAGAAATCCTTCCAACTCGGGCGCGGATTCGCCGACGAGAAATCGATTGAGATGCTCAAGCTTGCCGCGCTTGCGTTCCCATCCGATCCAGCGTTGCTCGCTCTCGCTCCACGAGCGACTGCGATGGAAAAGAAAGAAGCGCCCTGCTCCGTGTCGGCGATTCAACTCCTCGATGCCACGGGCCACGATGTCGATATATTCTGCGTCCTCCGGCATGCTCTGCCGCGGCGCGTCGGAAAAATCGGTCAGTAGCGAGAAGCGCAGATTCGCGTCTGTGTTCGCGAGGTAATGAATTTCAAGCCGGCTCACTTCGTTTTGGATCGCGTCCGGGGTTGTCAGCAGCATCGGGACTACCACTAGCGTGCGGCAATCATCAGGAATGCCATCTTTTTCGAAGGACATTTTCGGCAATGCTTGCGGCGGCAGGAGCGAGGTCACGAAATAATTCACAGCGAGCACCGCAAGCTCACTCGCGGGCAAAACCAGCAGAAATCCCAGCAGCCCCAACGTAAGCCAGGGGACTAATCCAGAGACAGAAAGGAGAGGAGCCGCCACCAAGGCGGCTGTGAGCAGGAAAAGGCTGCCGAAGTAAGCGCCGGCCGCGTGGGCAAGAAGCCATCGGCGTAACCACTCCATAAGGGGCACTCTGGCGCTGGTAGCTTGCTCGAGCGCCGGCCTGCCCGCATCGATCAAATAATAGCCGACGTGGCGCGTAACTTCGTCCTCCGCGACGTTCGCGAGCGCGAGGGCGTGATCGATGGTTCTTTGTTCCGAACAATTTGACCATCGGGCGATTTCCTCCACCGCGCGCCGGCACCGATCACGCGTTTCAAAATCCAGGCAGGGGTAAAAGCCCGCCGGATCCTTGGTCAACTCGTTTTCCGCCCAACTGGTCGATCGGAAAAACTCCCGCCAATCGACTTGCGTCAGGCGTCGGCAGCTCTCGATCGCATTAGTGAGCGCGGTCTGCTGTACGGCTTGGTGCCGATGTTCCTGCTGAATAACCTCGAGCAGCGGCGAACGCAGCGAGCGTTCCAGCCAGCCGCTCGCCAGCGGGAGCGCCTCTTGGTCGTCGTACAAATGCGCCACTAGTTCGCTCGCAAAATGCGGCGTCGGCTCGGGATACCGTTCCACCAGTTCTTCCATCATCTTGAGCAACCGCGGTGAGCTGTGACGAACAGCAGTGATCAGGCGATTTGCCCAAAAGTCGGCCTCTTCGCTCTGCCTTTGCTGTTGTTCGATCTGGATCGCGAGTGCGCGCAGATATTCGAGTAGCTGCAACCGCAACATCAGTGGGAGGGCCCAGAGCTCTGCGATGTCCAGTGGCGCGATCGCCTGAAAGGCATCCAGAAATCTCCGGATAATATCCGGCTCCAACGGGCCGGCGCTCTGGGCGACCATTTCCGCCGCCACATGGTAAACCCGGGGCAACCCCGCCCCGGCGCCGCTGGAGATCAGAGGCAGCTCTCCATAATATCTCTGCGGGAGACTCTCTCGGAGATTCGTCACCTGTTCTCGGATTAAGTAGGCGTTATCGAGCAGCCACTCCGCCGACATCGTGAAGGCGTGGTGCACTTCCGCCGACATCGTCAGACTCGCATTTGCCCGTTCCAGCGTGTTCTCGATCTCGCGCAACTGGCGCAGAAAGGATAGTCCGCACGGCTTCGCTTGGCGGCTGACTGCGGTTTCGTGCGCGAGCCGAGCTGCATTTTCAATCAATCGCTGACTCGAAGGTAGTTCATGACCGAGCGGTCGCGTGGTCGGTTCGACAGGGAAACGTGGCGGCGGATAGAACCCGAACGTCACGGGCGCTTCGGCTTCCACGCCGCTCAAAATCGGCAGCACGCGCGACGCTTCGCTCGCTTCGACTTCGACTAGGATCACCGTTTCATTCGGCAGGATCGTGCTCCTGAATCTGGCCAAGTTCGCTGGATGGACATGTTCCCGAAACAATCGAACGAGAATCCAGCCAGCGATCGCACCTGACAAAGCGAACGCAGCAAGTAGCAAGGCTAACCCGGCTGGCCGGTAATAAGTCAGCACTCCACGTTGCCAGAAGACAAATGCGCTAACAGCCAGGCAAACAATCGAAGCGGCAACCGGTCCACCGATCACCGAAAGCCCAGGTTCCTCGACCCGTCGCCGGCCTTTGGCCGAAGCGTAGATCGCCGCAGCGCGGTGAAACCGACCGCGATGGAGATTCTGCAGCACGGCCCTACCAGTTCCGACGCTTTGGAAAATGCCGACCACCAAAACGCGATCACCCTTCGTCCGCCAAAATCTCATATGCAACCCTATAGGATAAGATGTGGGAATATCGACGCGATTGTTTCGACTCTGGCGATGCCGTCGGATTCTTAAAATACTTTGTAATCCCCGCGAAGTGTCGGCGCGTTGACCTTCTATCACGCTGCTCCTTACGTGCACAAGATTCGGGTCAATTCCCACAACAAGCGGTGCGCTAACACTGACGGCTGGCGCGCGAATGAGCCGCCCTCGTCGAACTGGTGAAGTTCGTCGTGGATTGAAATCCTCATGCGAAGGCAGTTTCGCTAATTCGCGCGTTAGGATTGAACAAACGTCCGAAAGAAAGTAGCGGTGGCGTCTAGATTCCGAACTTCAGCGAGTGTTGCATTCAATTGGAGGCTCAGTCAGCGGCCCTCAGACGTCAGCGAATTCTACCACCTTGTCTGGGCACTCGCTCGGTTTGACGACCGCCTTTTTTCAGTCGCAAAAAACGGTTGCGGGCTTCCTCTCGGGCGACTGCTGTCTCGGGCATCCAAAGGTGAAATGGTTTGCGTTGGAACGCTCTCCTAATGTCTCTCATCCGCAACTGTCGCACGGTCTATCGAAATCCTGGCAGGATATCTCCCGCGATTCGTTTAAAACCCGTCGCCGACCAAGCACAGAGAAATGCTAAGGTTCTTGACAGAAGGTGATTGCACTCTTGCTGCGACAACTTGGCACCGACGCAAAATTCCCGTGGAAATTTGTATCCTGGCTACTCCCCTCAGCGCTTGACCGGCCATGTCGGCTCATCCCAAGGCTTTTCTATCGCTCGAAAGGCGGACGAAGGTAAGGCTATGCGACACAACAGAGGCAGAAACAACGCTAAGAAACGTGCCAAACGGTGGAAAAGAACGCACGCCTCGCGCGCACGAAGAAGAAGCAACCGGCGAAACAGTCCCCTGTGACTTCAGTTAAACCAGCCGCGCACTACTGCCTGAAATACTTAGCGGCCAGTGATTGCGCGCCGGCGCCTAACACTTTGGCCGCTGCTTTGCTACTCAGCAGTTTTCGCAACAAAGATTTCGTTTCATTTTTCTCCCGCTCCGGCACGTCAGCTTGGTTGATCGCGGTAATAACTTTCTCCAGTGCGTCCGTAATCATTTGCTGTTGCGGAGTACCTGCCGCGATCGGTGCTTGTTCCCGTTTAGAGACGGTGGTTCGCCGCCTTTGATCCACGGAAATCTGGATCGGAGCCTCGACGCCAGCTTCGAGCACTTTAACTCCGAAATCGTTTATCTTAGCAAAGCCCGACAATAGGCCCATCCCACTCTTATCTTCAAGAGGGGTCCAATCGATAAGGCCATACTCCGAGAGCTGCGCGATGGCACGCAACCAGTCACGGCGGCTTATACCTCCTGGCGGCGGGACCCCCTGCTCTACGTGACCAAAGGGGATGGAACCTTCGCTTCGACGTTGATAGAGAAGCTGCAGCAGGCGGCCTCTGACAACAGAATCCTTCATAAACTTTACCAATGTGCGCTACGTCTCGTGCGGCAACAACTCAGCTCGACGAGTCAGATTATGAGTGACAAACCCTGGCGGGAATGGACAACTCCAAGCCCTGTCGTCTCCGCTGTGCTTGGCGCCCGTAGTCTCGCGCGGAAGGCCGCTCAACTCTCAACTTTGTTTCGCAACTGCCGAAGCCGCGCTTGCGCGGAATAGATTGTTTCCTGCGGTACCCGGCGCAGGCCACTCGTCAGGGCGAGCTTCGATAGAAGCCAGATCAACCATTTTGTTGGATCCCACTGCCACGGCTTCACACCGTTACGATAGTCGTGCTGAAATTCATGGTGATAATTGTGATACCCTTCGCCGAATGTGAACAGCGCCATAAAAAGCGAGTCGCGGGCACTGCATTTCGTCGAATACGGCCTGCGCCCGATGCTATGGCAGGCTGAATTAATCAGAAACGTGCAGTGCTGGAGCACGACAACTTTTGCAATGCCACCAATGAGAAAACCGCCGAGCGCGCCGATCCAGCCATCCCAGAGAAAACCAGCCAGCGTCGGCAGACCAAAGCCGACCAGCACCGCGAGCGAGTGAATATGTCGATGTTGCCACATAACCAACGGATCTTTCTTTAAGTCGTTAACGTTATCGAAAGGCGGCTGTGGCCAGAGCTTAAATAGCAGCCACCCGATGTGGGCGTGGAAAAATCCTTTGGTGATGTCATACGGATCGTCGTCGTGATCCACATGTTTATGATGGCGTCGATGGTCGCTCACCCACATGAGAACAGAATTCTCAAATGCTGCGGCGCCGAAGATGATTGTGAACAGGCGCACCGGTAGCCTGGCGCGAAAAGTCATGTGGGAAAATAAACGGTGATAGCCAAGCGTGATGCTAAAGCCGGTCGCGCCAAGCAACACTGCGAACACGGCGATCTGGAACCAGTCAACACCGAAATGCCATAGGTACAGCGGCACCGCCGTGAGCGCCAGAACAAACGTGCCAATCAGGAACGCACTGGTCGTCCAATTAATGCGGTCGGCTGGAATGCGAAAAAACAAGGGAAAGGATTTGGAGGAGGATCACCGGTTTACCGACGTCGGCCGTCCAAGTACAACATCTGCTCTTGTCCAGGTATGAACGCTACCGCAGTGAACGCAGGTAAATTTTTGGATTTTCAATTTAGCTGTTGCCCAGCGCCTTTCCTCGATTGTTTTTCCAGTATCGGTCAGCTTCGAAGTGGAAGGACAGCGCACGAGCAAGCTTTTGAGATTAGGGCCAGGTTTCGGTTTTGGCCGTCGCGGTGGATCGAACAAAAATCTCGTCGCCATATCAGAGTCGATAAACGATTCGGGCTTTGGCGGAGTCGTATGGCGACATTTCCATTTTCACTCGATCACCAATTGTAAGCCGAATAAAACGTTTGCGCATCTTTCCGGAAATGTGCGCGAGAACCAGACGATCGTTCGCGAGCGCAACGCGAAACATCGTTCCCGGAAGCACCGTCATAATGGTGCCCTCGAGTTGGATCGCCTTTTCAGAATTCATAATGCGGATCCTGGTAGGGTCGGCGCACTCCGCCGACCTGACGCCGTAGCGCGGCGTCCCTACCATAATGGTTCCGATCTACCGGCGATTGCCTGCGAACGAGCGCTTCCCGCCGCCGTCGCCGTAAGGACGAGGCCGCGCTTCGCGCGGACGCGCCTCATTAACAGTTAACGTGCGATTGTTAAGTTCACGGCCATTGAGCGCGCTCATCGCGGCGTTGGCCTGCGCACCATCATTCATCGTGACAAACGCAAAGCCACGCGATTTGCCAGTCATGCGGTCCATCATCAGGTTGACTTCATTGACGGTGCCGTGTTGTTCGAACAGATCCTGAAGATCGTTCTCGGTGGTCTCAAAAGAGAGATTACCTACGTACATTTTCATTGTGTTTTGAATTTGGAAAAACTACCGACCTACAGAGCCGTTCCCGTGAATCGGGTTTCAAACCACCAATGAGCGACGCTCACCTGACGATCTACCGCGCAGTGAAGTTAAACAGAGTAATCCAATAAGCGC
>JBLMXH010000049.1:0-3529 GCA_050257685.1 Nitrospirota bacterium | reverse complement strand
TCCACGAGCGCTTTAGTTGGAAGCTCCTGGTTAGGCCATTTGGTTTCATCCCATCGACCACCTAAAATCCATTCGCCTTTCGGTGTCTTTTTCACCTGGGCTTCGACACGTTTTGCGAACTCTTCCGGGGTTGCTGCGTCAGTAAGCTGAACCTGTTCGAGTTGTGCGCCGCCCTGGATGAAATGCACATGCGCGTCATTAAAGCCCGGCAGCAGCAGTTTGCCGCCAGCGTCGATCACTTTGGTGTGTGGACCGCGCCACAAATCAATGTCGGCGCGTGAGCCGACCGCGACGATGCGATCGCCGATCACAGCGACTGCTTCGGCTTTTGGCTTCTGCTTATCTACCGTGTAAACGGCAGCGTTAGTCACAATCAACGTTGCCGAAGGTTTTGACTCCGCGTTTGCGCCCAAGGCAGCCATAATCATCAAGGTAGAAACTGCGAATTTACGTTTCATAACGTATGACAATCTGGAAGCCATTTGTTCAGCGCGAATCGGATTGGTCAAGTCAAAGCGGTTGCTGCTACATTACCCAAGCGCATCTGCCATGTTGAGCGAAGCGCTGCAACGAAAATGCGGAGCATGAGGCCAGGCTTTCAAACATCTCTGGTTTTTCTGCGGGCGATCAGTTCGTCACATGATCAGAGATTCTTCTCCCGCGTCTGCGGGATCAGAATGATACCATGAAATGGGTGCGCAGTTCTTCACGACAAAATGAGCAAGCAGATCGTTACTCGGGAATTTTCTATCGAAGATTACGACGCAGCGCTTGAGCTCTGGCAACGGGTCGAAGGTCTGGAAGTTGCCGAGGGCGACGACAAAGAAGGAGTCGCTCAATTTGTTGCACGCAATCCGGGGCTCAGCAGAGTGGCGATTGATGGATCGACACTTGTCGGGGTCGTGATGTGCGGTCACGACGGGCGCCGTGGACATATTTATCATCTGGCGGTTGATCCGGTCTATCGCCGATACGGAGTTGGTAAGCGTCTGGTGCAGGAGTGCCTGGATGGGTTACGCCAGGTTGGTGTCGTGCGCGCTATTATTTTGGTGGCCGACAACAATCTTGTGGGTGCCGAATTTTGGAAGCGCGGCGGCTGGGAGGACATCCCCGGAGCGATGGCGATGGGAATCGATGTCTAGGAGCTATTGCATAGTTGTCATTCTGATCCCGCAGACCCGGGAGAAGAATTTCAGATTAATTCTGGATCGATGCACCAACATACAGGCCGAGATGTTTGAAAGCCTGGCCTCATGCTTCGCATTTCGTTGCAGCGCTTCGCGCTCAACAATGACAGGGTTACTTGTGGATTGAGAACGAGATGACGATTGCGTGAAAGTTGGTGGTAAACATTTTCGGACTATCTGGCGCAAGTCCACCACGGCGGATTCGTCCTGTGGCGAACCGGAGGATGAAGGCGTGGTTCAGCTGATCGATCAGCGGTTTTTGCCGCACGATTTTGTCATCGAAGAAGTTCGCAGCGTTGCACACATGGCTACAGCCATTCGCGAGATGCACGTGCGCGGAGCGGGATTAATCGGTGCGAGCGCAGGATACGGCATGTATCTGGCGGCCATCGAAGCTGCGCGGCAAAATTCGTTCGATGAGTACATGAACGGCGCGGCAGCTCAACTTAGAGCGACGAGGCCGACGGCGGTGAATCTTGCCTGGGCAATCGACCGGCAGCTACAAACTATCGCTGCGGGAAAAACTGCTGATGAAAAAGTCGCGCTCGCACTTCGCACCGCTGATTTGATCGCAGATGAAGATGCAGAGCATTGCCGCATGATCGGACAACACGGTTTGGCGCTCATTCAGCGAATCGCGGAAGCGAAGCGCAACAAGTCCGCCGACGCGAATCCGTCCTATGGCGGACCAGTGAACGTGCTAACTCATTGCAACGCAGGTTGGTTGGCATTTGTTGATTACGGCTCCGCGACTGCGCCGATCTACGCCGGGCACGACACAGGGATACCGTTACATGTGTGGGTGACTGAAACGCGCCCGCGAAATCAGGGTTCGAAACTCACCGCGTGGGAATTGGGGCAGCACGGTGTGCCACACACCGTGATCGCAGACAGCGCAGCAGGTCATTTGATGCAACGCGGCGACGTTGATCTGGTAATTGTCGGTAGTGACAGGACTACGTACACGGGAGACGTGGCAAACAAAATTGGTACGTATATGGAGGCGTTGTCCGCAAAGGCCAACAACGTCCCATTTTATGTTGCGCTGCCTTCGTCCTCGATCGATTGGAAAATGCGCGATGGATTGAAGGAAATTCCCATCGAGGAACGTAGTGCAGAAGAAGTAACAAGCGCCGACGGCTGGTGTGATGGCCAACAGATCGCGGTCCGAATTGCGCCAGATAAAAGTGCCGCGGCCAACTACGGGTTCGATGTGACGCCAGGGGAGTTGGTGACCGGCCTGATCACCGAGCGCGGGCTTTGCGAAGCAAACGAGAAAAGCATTCGATCGCTTTTTCCCGAGCACGCGTCATGATTCGATCCTGATTAGGGCGCAACGATGCTATGCCACTTTCACTTCTAGCAGACTGTTGAAAACAACATTTTCTCAATGTTCGGAGTTCCGCGTTTACGCGGCTCCGAGGGGAAAACCGGCCAAAGGCGGAACTCCAAACCAAGTTGCGCGGCTTTGGCGCTAAACAGAAACCGTGAGTAAGTACGTAAAGTTCACCTATGGGCGCGCGGGTGCGGACATTGCATCTTTCGACGCGCTGGCCGAGCTGAATGCATGCAGACGGAAACTCATGGATCGACATTTGTTAGGCGTGTACTCAAATGGCATCGGGTTCGGTAACGTGAGCGTCCGCGACGGTGCAACGAATAATTTTTACATCACGGGTTCAGCGACGGGCGGTTTGCCCGAGTTATCTTTTACGGATTGTGTGCGAGTCATCGACTGCGATTTCAAGAAGAACTGGCTGCGTTACGAAGGTACTGCGATTCCATCATCTGAATCGTTAACGCATGCTGCGATTTACCAATCCGATTCATCAGCATCAGCGGTGATTCATTGTCACGACTCGGCTTTGTGGCAGATGCTTCTCGATCGCGTTCCCACTACGTCGAACACGGTCCCTTACGGTACGCCGGCAATGGCGTACGAAATCATGCGTCTGTTCGAGGTAGGGGACATGGGAAGCAAAAAGATGTTCGTGATGGCGGGGCATCAAGACGGCATTGTCGCGTTCGGGAAGAATCTCGACGATGCTTTTGGTGTCCTGATGCGCGCGCGAGAGTTGCCGTAGGCATGCGATGCTGGCCGGCAACACGCTGGGGACAGCGGGCAGGATGCGCGCGCTTCCCGACAACGTGCTGAGTGTACTTAGAACGCAGAACTCGATTGCGAAAGGGGAGCGCGAGCATGTTGCTCACTGGAACCGACATCTTGTCGGCTTACACCCCCCGCTTGCGTTGACAGCGATTTGGCCGGACGTACGCTGCGCATGCGAATGCATCACATCGCTTCGGATCGCAACGAAAGGATGAGGGTCACGCGCCGCAAA
>JBLMXH010000048.1:0-23977 GCA_050257685.1 Nitrospirota bacterium | reverse complement strand
GTGGGACTGCTACTGCGAATGGCGCCGGGCTGGCACACCTACTGGAAATTCTCTGGCGATGCTGGGTTACCCACAGAACTCAAATGGAAGCTCCCATCGGGCTGGAAGATCAGCGACATCCAATGGCCAATTCCGCTAAAAACCGTCGATCCCGGCGATATCGAAACCTACGGCTATGAAAATGAAGTCCTTTTGATGCAGGAAATCACGCCGCCGTCGAAGATCGACGATTCCTCAGCAAAGCTGTCGGCGGAAGCAAGTTGGCTGGTTTGTGAAAAAATCTGCATCCCGGGCGGCGCAACATTGCAATTGGATTTGCCTGTAGCATCAACAAGTCAGCCGTCGAACGCCGACGTTTTCGCGCGCTATCGGCATTTGCTTCCTCAGAATTTGCCAAATGTAGCGCGCGTCGAATGGAGCCGGGCTGGATCCGATCTTCGTTTGAAAATTACAAGCGATACTTTGGCAAAATCTCCGGCTGTCGATTTCTTTCCGTTGCCGGAGCAGGAGACGATCGTTGGGCATCCTGTGGTTCAATCGCGGAACAACAATGAAACTGTGTTTCGCATTCCGTTTGAGTCCGCGCCGAAGAACCTATCGTCGATCGCGGGACTGGTGGTGTTTTCCCAGCAGCCGAACGGGGATGATCGCGCGGCGTGGCAGATCACGAGCGCACGGATGGTTTCGATGACGCGGCCGCCGCCAGCACGTGGAATTTTTACCTTCCTGCTCTTTGGATTTCTCGGCGGGTTGATTTTGAATTTAATGCCGTGCGTATTGCCAGTGATCTCACTCAAGATCTTCGGCTTTGTTCAACAAGCCGGACAGAGCCGACAGAAAATTTTTCGCAGCGGGCTTGCATTCACCCTTGGAATTTTTGGCTGGTTTATCGCGCTGGCGATCCTGCTGATCGCGCTTAAAGGTGCCGGGCGTGATGTAACGTGGGGTGGTTTTCAGTTCACGAATCCTTACTTCGTCCTGGTTTTGAGCGTGATTGTGCTGGTATTCGCGCTCAATCTCTTCGGCGTATTTGAGATCTCCTTGCCGCAATCGGTTACGCGAAGTCTGCTTTCGACAAGCGAGCGCAAGGATTTGCTCGGCTCATTTTTCCAGGGCGTGTTCGCGACCGTGCTGGCTACGCCGTGCACGGCTCCATTTCTCGGCACGGCGCTGGGGTTCGCGTTCACGCAATCAGCGGCGATCATCCTGGCGATGTTTATTGCCATCGCCGCCGGCATGAGCGCGCCGTATCTGCTTTTGAGCATGCAACCTGCATGGTTGCGGTTTCTGCCAAGGCCCGGGTCTTGGATGGTACATGTGAAACAGTTCATGGGCTTTCTGCTGCTGGCGACGCTGTTGTTTCTGCTTTATGTGCTCGGCGCACAACGCGGCTTGGAAGGAGCGATTTGGGCAAGCTGTTTTCTGTTGGTAATCAGTGTCGCGTGCTGGATGAAAGGTGCGTTCGTTTTGCCAACAGCGCCCGCGATGAAGCGGATGGTCGTGCTCGTGCTCATGCTTCTGCTCGTGATCGGGAGCGGTGTTTATTTCATCGGCGATAAATTTCAGTCGGCTAAAATCGCTTCTGCAGATTCGCAGATCCGCGGTGACTGGCAGCCGTTCACACCCGAACGCTTGCAGAGCGAACTCGAACAAGGCCGGACTGTGTTTGTCGATTTCACTGCCGCGTGGTGTCTTACGTGCAAATTCAATGAAGCCAGTGTGCTCGAAGCGCACGATGTGCGAGAGGCATTTCAGCGCCACGGCATTGTGAAACTGAAAGCCGATTGGACCAACGGCGATCCGGTGATCACAAAATTACTGCAGCAGTTTGGTCGCCCGGGGGTTCCACTGTACGTCCTGTATCCCGCGAAGAACGAAGAGCCAATCGTTTTTCCGGAGGTGCTCACTAAAGGGATGATTTTGGACAAGCTCGAAACTGTGGCCCGGCGTGTCGCCTCGGAATAATTAAACGGTTCCGAATCGGTCCGCTGCACGTTGAAACCTTCCTGGCGAAGGCGATTTTTTTTATCCCAAGAACATTAAACGTCTCAGCAACTCTGTGTTCTAACAACTCATATGAAGATGAAACTACTGTTAACCGCCCTTACGTCATTGATCGGAGCCGCAGTCTTTGCCGCCGATGTGCCGTCGGTTGGAAGTGCCGCGCCGGATTTTTCCCTGACGGATGCGAAGGGCAAGACGCATTCGTTGTCGCAATACAAGGGCAAGTACGTCGTGCTCGAATGGTTTAACCCGCAATGCCCATTTGTGAAAAAGCATTACGGCAGCAGCAACATGCAAAATCTGCAGAAGGAGTTTACCGACAAAGGGATCATTTGGTTAACGATCGATTCCAACGCCCCCGGGACGGACGGAAGTCTGACGGCGGACGAGGCGGAAAAGATCGCGACATCCTGGAAAACACATCAGACTGCGCTGCTTCTGGATCCCGAAGGCACCGCAGGGCGCGCTTATGGCGCGAAGAACACGCCGAACATGGTGATCATCAATCCCGACGGCAAAATCATCTACCACGGCGCAATCGACAGCAAAGCCACGCCAAACCCATCCGACATCCCGAGCTCTACGAACTACGTGAAGGCGGCGCTGGATCAGTCGTTATCAGGCAAATCTGTCAGCACACCGGAGACAAAACCGTACGGTTGCTCGGTTAAATATAAATCGTCATAAAATTCCTGCGCTTGCAGGCATTCGGAAATTTCAAGGCGGCGGTCCGAATACGACCGCCGCTTTTCTTTTGTTTTGGAGTGCGGCGCTGGTGCGGCGCTTTTAATCTATCAGCCCAATTGCTATGGCCTTCGGTGAATGCAAAACATTCGTCGTTACGAAGGAGCGCTTTTTAGTCCTGCTGCTCTGTCTGGCCGCTGCGGTCCGTGTCTTCGTTTTCTCAGCAGCATTCCCGTTCTTCAGCAACATTGATGAGGACTTGCATTTCGACCTGATCACGCAGTATTCGCGTGGCCAGCTCCCCCGCAGTTTCGATCTCTTAAAGGAAGAAACACTGAATTGGATCGTTCCTTACGCTTCGCCGGAATTCCTCTCTAAGCCGGAGCAATTTCCAGATGGGAAATTCCCGGGTCCGCTATGGAAGCAGCCTTGGTCAAAAGTTGAACCGGAGATTGCGTCAACACGAGCGGCATGGAGCAGTGAAATCAATTTCGAATCATCTCAACCGCCACTGTATTACGCGTTGGCGAGTACGTGGTGGTGGATCGGAAACCACATTGGATTGACGGGGCTTCGATCGTTGTACTGGATCCGGTTTCTAAATGTCCTGGTCATCGCGATGATGGTTTGGCTGGGGTACATTGCCGCTCGCAGAATCGCGCCGGATCGAGTGGACCTGCAGATCGGTGTGCCGCTCCTATTGGCTTTTATTCCTCAAAACGTGTTCTACGCAATGAACAACGACGTGCTCTCGCCACTCTGCTTCGGCGCGGTATTCCTTTGCATGTTGCAATGGTTGCGAACGAACACTCCCAGTTTTTTGCTCGGAGTACTCACAGGTCTGGCGGTTGCGGCTACATGCCTGACCAAGCTCTCCAACTTGCCGCTGGTAGCAATCGCGCTCGCGGTCATCGTTACGAGATCCGTTGCGATCATTTCACGAACACCTCGGGCCGGCCTGGTCGCGCTGGCCGCGGTGATTTCGTGTGCCGCAGTTCCGGTTGGCACTTGGATGCTGTGGACGAGACTTCATTTTGGCGATCTCACCGGATCGACAGCGAAAATTGGTCTGCTCGGTTGGACCCGAAAACCTTTCGGCGATTGGTGGCAGCATCCCATTTTTACGCCGCAAGGTGTATGGACTTTCTGGTCGGATTTAATCGCGAGCTTCTGGCGCGGGGAAGTTAGTTGGCATGGTCAACCGTTACGTTGGCGCGCCGTTGATGCGTTCTACGCGATCTCCTCGTTGCTACTTCTTGTCGCAGCTACTCTCGGGTTGCGAAAAAAAGCTGGGCTTTCCGCGCTCCAGCGACAGGCGATTGGAAGCGCAATTTTGATTTTTCTGGCAGGAGTTGGGTTTCTGGCGCTGCTCTCGATTCAATTCGATTTCGGCAACTGCATCAACCCGTCACGAGAACATCCTTATTTCGCATCCGGCCGGTTGCTAAGCGGTGCACTCATTCCATTCGCACTGGCCTATGTGTATGGGATCTCCTGGCTGTGCCGTGGCATCAACACCGTTCGGCGTCTCCTCGTGGTAGGAGTGATCGTCGTGTTCAGCGCCGCCTCGGAGATTGTCGTGGACCGGATCGTCTTCCTAAGCGAGCACAACTGGTTTCACCTTTGATATCTCTGCAGTCGGTTGGTTGCTATTTGAGACTACACGACGCCCCGCTTTCTCGGTGACATCCGCGCGACCCAGCGCAAAACCGGCATCGGCATTAACCGAGCGATAAGCATCAACAGCTTCATCGCAAACCCCGGAATCACGAGTGGTCGGTCTGCTTCGACTGCTGCCAGCGCATCGCGCACGACGTGTTCGACTGTAACCACAAGGAATTGCGGACCGATGTTCGGTTGCACCCCCTCTCGTTTGGCGACTTGTTGGAATTCCGTTACCACGGGACCTGGGCAAAGCGCGCACACGGTTACGCCCGTTCCGTAGAGCTCGGCCCTGAGCGCTTCAGAAAAACTTGTCACATACGCTTTCGTAGCGGCGTAGACAGCAGAAAGGGGGATGGGCAGGAATCCCGCCGACGAACTGACGTTGAGAATGGCCCCGCGATGCTTGGCAATCATCTTCGGAACCAAATGACGAGTAATTAACGTGAGCGTTGCAACATTTACGATCGTCATTTCCTTGTTCCGATCGGGATTGCTCTCCGCGAAAGCGCCGCTGTCGCCGAGTCCGGCGTTATTGATCAAGAAATCGACTTCGAGCTTCTCGCGATCAAGCGATTCCAAAAAAGCCTGCAATTGACCCAGATCACCCAGATCAACTTTTCGAACGTGAACGAGAAGCTTCGGATGCTCTCGTTGCAGATGATCAGCCAGTTCGACCAGCCTTTCATCACGTCGTGCGACCAAAATCATCGAGCGGGCACGACCGGCGAGTTGACGTGCAAATTCACGACCGATGCCGGCGGAAGCGCCGGTGATTAGCGCACTACAATCGTCGAGTCTCATTTAATCTGTAGCCGAGGGCGTTGACCTCGGTGGTTGCCCATACGCCGAGCTTTCTGACCGCCGCGATCAGCGCTCGCGGCTACAAACTCGCTGGGATCCCGCAAGCTGTTTAGCTCGCGTTTTGTCAACGCGCGCCAATGACCTCGCGGCAGGTCGCCAAGATGAAGAGTACCGATCCGAACGCGAATAAGACCTTTGACGCGATAACCGACGGCTTCGAACATACGGCGAATCTGGCGATTAATTCCCTGTCGAAGAACCACGCGCAGACGAACGGGCGATACAGAGTGGAGTCGCGCAATTCTTGCTCTTTGGCCTTCGAGAAAAATTCCGAGCAATAATTTGGACGCGAGTGCGGGGTCCCACGGGCGATCCAGAGTCACTTCGTATTCCTTCTCAATTTTGTAACGTGGATGCGTCAGCCTCTGTGCGAGACTGCCGTCGTTTGTCAGGAGCAACAGACCTTCCGTTTTTGCGTCCAACCGTCCAATGTTGAACAGCTGCGAGAATTTTGCTGGCAGCAAATCAAAAACAGTATCGTGCGCGTGCGGATCTCGCCGGGTCGAAACGAATCCTGGCGGCTTGTGCAACATGATGGTGAATGGCGCCGCAGCATGGACAAGTTTGCCATTCACTTTGACGTGGTCGCGAGCGTCGGGTTCTGCGCTGAAGTCGGTGCAAGTCTTACCGTTGATAGTGACCCGCCCCGCCGCGATCAATTCATCGCAGTGCCGGCGCGATCCGAGACCCGCAGCGGCGAGGAAGCGATTAAGGCGCACGGCGCTTTCTTACACCAACTGTCAGTCCGAGCGAAGTCGAGAATGCGGCTGGGGAAGCTGCGACATGGAGGGGAAGGCCGGAGGTTGAGCGAACGGGAAGTGAGCGAGTCAAATCCCGGGATCCTTCGGCTCCTCCCGCGTACGCGGGATCCGCTCGGGATAACCTAAATGTTACACGTCGGGCTTTGTCTTTGGCAGGCCGATCACTTTCTGACCGTCCTTCCAATGACCCCGTTTCTTGAGAAGCTCAACGCGCTCGAAGCGTTTCAGTACGTTGCGCTTGGCCGCGATGGTGCTGGCCCCTTTTAAACTACGATGTTGCGACATGAATCGGTTGAAAGGTTAAAAAGTTAAATGATTACAACGGAAAGCGAGCGCCCACATTAAGCGAGCCCAGAACTTTTTCAAGAAACGCACAGAGCCTTTCCTACAGCTGATTGCTAAGCACAACGTACGTGCCGGATGAAGTGACCTGATGATAAGCGTGGAAGCGGTTGACAACCAGCTCTTTCCAGTAGTCCGCCCTGCTCTGCTCCACAATCAGGTAAACCGGATCGGGTTGACCCCATTTGTCCAGAACCGCTTGCTCGGTCAGAAAGATGTCGCTGCGAGGTGCACCCATCGGAGCTTCTTTCCGCGGATTTTGGTTAACAAAAAAGAAATGTCGATTGAGATAGAAAATAAGACTGCTGCTGTCGTCGAGTGGTCCTTCAAACATGGCGTGGCCACCTGTCTCCAAACGCGGATTTAGGTAACGCGCTACTTCGGCAAGGGAGAAATAAGGCGCCGTTTTCGCGACACCTATCACCATGCTGAGCCCCGCTGGGATCATCGAAACCGCCAATGCAATGGCCGCGAGTTTCCCGCGCTGTTTAAAAATCAAGTAAAACGCAACAATCGAGAAGAACACGAATGAGAAGGCCGTGATCACCAGCATCGGCCGCAGTGCTGCCCACGCGGACATAGGCATATCATGCAAGGCTCTCCACGCCGTCCAACGGGCGTCCATCACACCCCAACTGCCGTTCAAAGCATGCGCAGCACGCGCCGCGAACAGCGCTCCGCCTGCAAGGATCAAACCGATGACACCCAGTGCGATCACGCCCGCGGTGCGCAAGAATTCGGGAATCCGGTCCCAAGCCATGGCTGCCCAGAGCGCAAATGCGCTCCACATGCTCATCGAGTAATAATCCTGTCGTTGTCCCAAAAAGAGCAGCGGAATGAACACCACACCCATCCAGCAAAACAACAACGCATCGCCGAAATTGATCTCCCACGGCCGGATTACGCGGCGCCACGCGAACATTATGCCTGGCAGCAACGCGATCGACCATGGAAACCACCAGGCCACATGCAGGATTGCAAATTGATAAGCAGGCACACCGAGGAAATCGTGCGTCTCATCCGTGAGCCCGCGCAGATGTCCGAACCATTCAGACCTGACATAACGAAAATAATGGGGGAAATGCCATTGCGCCCAGACGTGCCAGGGCGCCAGGATCAAAAGAAAAATCAACGCATATTCCCATCGTAACAGCGCGCGAAACCGTACCCGTGCTTCGCGATAAAAAATCGAGATCAAAACAAAAATCGCAGCGGGGTAAACGATCCCGAGCACTCCTTTCGTTAGGCAGGCCAGCGCAGCGAAAATCCAGACACCGGCAAACCACAGACGGCGGTGCCGCCTGCGCTCATAACCACAAATTCCGCAGAACATCGCGCCGGCCATCAACGCGGTGACGAGCGGCTCAGGCATGACAATGCGCGCTAGAAGAAACGTGCCGCAGAAACTGAGGTAGATCAGGCCGGCAATGAAACCGCGCCAGTAATCGGTAAGCTTTTCGCCAATCAAAAAAATGAGTGCAACCGTGGCTACCACAGACAGCGCGACCGGCAGCCGAGCTGCTGCCTCATTTACCCCAAGAATTTTGTAAGAAGCAATGATGGCCCAGTAGAGCAATGGCGGTTTTTGCAGCCGCGGTATGCCGTTATTCGTTGGGAGCAACCAGTTATGGCTCGCCACCATCTCACGCGCGGCTCCGGCATATTGGCCCTCCGTCTCACTGTAGAGATCGCCCGTCCCAACCGTCACCACATGTAACAGCGCGGCGAGCGCGATCAGAATCACCAAAAGAGCATGCCGTGTGGGCGGCGGTGGCAACGTTGGCGGCTCCAGCAGCGTTTCTTCAATGCTTAAAGTGCGGGCGCCTGTGGTCATTGCACACGTTCTCCACCGGGAATCGTTCCGGCTTGAGATTCGCGTTCGCGATGTTCAGTGGATTCGGATTTGTCGTACGTCTTCCAATGCTCGGGCAAACGCAGTAATTTTCCTGTCGGCATCTCGATCAATGCAAGCATCTGCCGACACTCCGCGATTAATGTGTTGTCTTCTGGACGCGTGATGCGGAATGCGCACCAGAATCGCGCGCGCTCCACGCAATCCAGCCAGCCGTCAATCACCAGCCGGTCACCGAGCCTGGCCGCGCGTCGGTAATTGATCTCGGTGCGGACGACAACCGGGTACGTTTGCTTTTGCGCCATCTCCACCAGCGCGAGACCGAGCTCCTCCGCAAGATGTGTGCGGGCGATCTCAACAAAACGCAGATAGGCAATATTGGAGACAACACCGCCGCAATCGGTGTCGAAGAACATCACCTGCACGTCTGTGCGAATGCGGGGGGTCATGGCCGATTTGACATTTTCGATCTAAGTTAGGTTTGCCCGTTCCGTTCCGCACGTTTTTTGCTCAATGGTACCAAACAATATGATCATGCTTGCTCGCCAGAAATTTCGCCATGCCCGCTCCGGCCCGTTTTCGGTGGCGGCCGTAATCGTACTACTCCATGCAGGCTCGGTCGCGGCAACTGCAGGTTCACTGACATTCGCCGGAGTTCCTTTTTCTCCGGGTTCAACCGTCAAGGCCAACGTTCCCTTAAGTGCTCAGGAAAAATCGTTGGCCAGTCAGGGCGGAAATACTGTGCCCCCGAACGCGGTGGCCGTGCTCGCCACTCCTTCAAATTTTGATCCGCGGAAGAGTTGGCCGGTATTGGTTGTGTGCTCCACCAGTGATTCCAAACGGCAAAATCGCGATGACCTTGCCGATTTCTATGCCAGAGTTGGACTCCGGGAGGGTTGGTTGGTGCTAGCGGGCGACGGTCCGCAGCGTGCGCGCAACGATAACTCCGCCTGGCGTGGAGCAATGTCGCTCGCTGCGATCGACGCATTACAGCGCAGTTTTCCCGGCGCCAACAAATGGCCGGTCGCGTGCGGTGGATTTTCCGGCGGCGGCAAAGGCGTGGGCGTAGTCGCACCATTACTGGCGAAACATGGCTACCATGTGGTAGGGATTTACATCACCGGGGCCAACGAAGACCGGTTGAGTGAAGGCTACGCGCGTGTAGCACCAGGACCGGGTTTTCTTACAACGCCGGTTTATGTCGCTGCGGGCCGAGACGACCGCATCGCCACGGTGGAACAGCAGTACGACGTAGCCGGTTCAATCAAACGCACCGGATTTCAACGGCTAAAAATAGGCACGTTCCACGGTGGGCACGAAGCCAACGATGCGCAAACCTCGATCGCCTTGCACTGGTTTCTCGAACAAGCCAAATAGAGGCTGAGAGAACCTGGAGGGGCGAGCTCCGGGAGCCCTTTGGATACGGGTGGAATTTTCAAACTGTCGTTAGGCGCCGCACAGCTCCGCCCTCCATAAGCCACAGCGCCCGCGTTAGCGTCACGCTCGGATGCATTCCACCGGCACGTCCCGACAATCACGAGAACAGACCAAATGATTACATGACCGATTTGCGTCCATTCGTAGCGCATCACAAAAGTTTGTCCGGGATCCGGGGCGGACCCGCTGTTTTTTGAAATTTCTCCAGTGATTTAACCAAATTCCCCGGCAACGGCCACACCCGCTCGAAGATTCGGTCGGCCAGCGGCTGAGCGCTTGTGTAGCCTGCGGCAAACATCTCTAGCTTTGAATCAAGATCGTCAATGTAATGCAGCGCCATGGCTTCGGGTGTTTTCGGCACAACTGGCGAGCCAAATTCGTGTGCTCGATGATGGGCGCCTATCACGTGCAATAGATGCAGGCGCACGTCCTTTGAAGCTGGCACCAGACCTTTCCATGTTTCTACATTTTCGATGCCGAGTTTTTGCCAGAGCGAGTTAACCAACTCGATTCCTATGGAAATGTGCCCCACCAACTCGCCGAGCTCATCGTAGTCCATAACAAAGCCGGTTTCGGAAAATTGGTTTTCCCAAACTTTCCCGGAATCATGGAACAGGATACCGACTATCAAAAGATCCAGATTCAATTGCGGATAAAGTGGCGCGATCTTGCTCGCCACTCGCATCATTTGCGCCGTATGCTCGACCAATCCGCCGCGACGTGCATGATGATATTTCCGCGCGGCAGCGGCGCGCCGAAACCGCTCGCCCCATTCGGTGAGAAACGCTTCGCTCAACATGCGTAACCGCGGATCCCCGAGCAGACTCACAGTTTCCCGGATAAATTCGAAGTCGGCCGCCTGTTTGGCGCGTAGATCCACAGGGCCCTGGAGTAACTCATTTTTTTCCTGTTCGGTTAGCGGGCGCACTGTCCACTTGCGAGCATCGAGTCCGTACTGCGATTGGTAAAAATCGGCGGTGAGTTCGATGAAATCCTCACTGCTCAATGCGCTACACGTTTTGTATGCGGGATGATCGCTCCAGACGCGTAGGGTCATTCGATCGCAGGCGTCCGCTAACATAAGCTCGCAATACGGCTGTTGTTCGCGCGTGAGCTTGGGCGTGGCGTTTTCCACCTGCACGTGCACGCGTGCAGAGATCGCCCCATTCTGCGTCGCCCGGCGAACTTCCGTCAGGGTTAGCAAATTCATTGTTTTGAATCTACCACAGAGCGCAATTTTTTCGGCAGCGCACGCTTCCAGCGTGCTGTGTTCCGCATCGTGCGGAACCCAGAACACGCCGGGAGGATGCCGACGCGGGCACGCACGGATGCGTGCGCTCCCCGAAAATGTACGCTTCAATTGGCCAATGTTTCTGAAACGTCTCGAATGCAGCGCGTGCGGGCTTAAGCACGATTGGTCTCGGCTGCAAAATCTTTGTCACTCCTGCAATAAGCCGCTCTTCGCGGTTGTCGATGTCACATCGGTGCGAGAACGCGGCTGCTTTAAGCAGTCGAGTTTGCAGGATCGGGAAAAATCATTGTGGCGTTATCGTGAAGTGTTGCCGTTGCCATCAGATATTGAGCCAGTCTCGCTAGGCGAAGGCGGCACACCGCTGCTGCGTGCACTCACATTCGCGGATGACGTCGAGCTTTGGGTCAAAGACGAGTCGCTCAACCCGACGCAAAGCTTCAAGGCACGTGGAATGAGCGTGGCCGTTTCGATGGCTAAATATCTCGGCGCAACGAAGCTCGCGGTTCCGAGCGCGGGCAATGCCGGAGGCGCGCTCGCTGCATATGCGGCTCGAGCCGGTGTGGAGGCGCACATCTTCATGCCGCGCGACACGCCGCGCGCTAATCTGGTCGAGTGTCGCGAACTGGGTGCGCAGGTCACGCTGATTGACGGCTTGATCACCGATTGCGCTGCGGAAATCGCCCAGAGAAAAGAAAATGAAGGTTGGTTCGACATGTCTACGCTCAAGGAGCCGTATCGGGTCGAAGGGAAAAAGACGCTCGGTTACGAGTTAGCAGAGCAACTCAATTGGCTATTGCCCGATGTAATTCTTTATCCGGCTGGCGGTGGCACTGGTCTTATCGGGATGTGGAAAGCGTTCGACGAAATGGAAGAACTGGGCTGGATCGGCAAAAACCGGCCGCGCATGTTCGCGGTGCAAGCTGCTGGTTGCGCACCGATTGTTCGCGCGTTCCAAGCCGGAGAAAAGAACGCCGCAGAATTTCAGGACGCGCACACGATTGCTTCCGGCTTGCGCGTTCCAAAAGCAATCGGCGACTTTCTGATGCTGAAAATTCTTCGCGAATCCAATGGCGGCGCGATTGCCGTCGAAGATGAACAAATGATCGGAGCCGCGCGTAAGGTCGGAGCCAAAGAAGGCCTCTTCATTTGTCCCGAGGGCGCTGCGTGTTTCGCAGCTTTGAAATCGCTCCGATCTGCCAGCAAAATCGGTTCCGGTGAACGCGTGGTGATTTTCAACACAGGGTCCGGAATCAAATATCTCGAGGCGTACGATCGCGTGTCAGGCGGATGATGCAGGCTATCCACGTTTGTCGGCAAAGATGGAGATGCGTTTTGCGAACGCCTTGGATGGCTCGGCGTAGAAACGCCGTCCGAGTTCCAGCGCGTCGCGGCGCAATCGTTTGCAGCGTTTGGTAATCAATTTCTGGAGCTTTGCCAATTCGTCGGCGAACGCTTCATCACCGCTTTCTCTCTGTAACCGCGCGAGTAGAAAGTCCAGATCGTGCTCGCTTCCCAGTAATTCACCGAGGACTTCGGCATCGTGCGCCATCGCTTCCAGGACCGTTCGGTTCAGTGGATGTAAGATTCGTAATTGGTACCAAACATCTTTCACACGCTTGCGCCAGGCGTGAAAATTTTCGGGCTCCGGATCATCGATTGCTTTATCCAGTGCGCGCTGGCCGCGCCTGTAAATTTTGCATACCGCGCCGCAAATCCTTTTCCAATTCAGGTCGTCCAGTGGCCAGTCCATGAGACGCGCTTTCACATTTTCCAATTGCGGAATTGCCTGGCGTTGCCAACCGGCGAATGCTGCAGAAAAACTTTCCCTTTCGAGCAGCAATAATTCCTCTGTCCGCGGAAAGAGTTGCTTGTCGGAATTTTTCGCTGCGGCATCACGGAGCCGGATAAACGTTTGCAATCGCACCTGCGCGTCGCGCAGATCCGAGACCAAACGTCCGATGTCGCCCACACAACGATTCTCCTCCGCGTGACAATTTTTGCCTACCACGCCAAGGGCGAGCCGCATTGCAGCACGAAGCTTTTTGAGATGCTTGCGAACTTCATGGACGGTGACACCGCGTTGTTTGGCGGGGTTTTGGCAGCAGTGCAAAGCCGAGTCGATTTCTTCGCAAAAAACTCGCTTGAGTCCTTTTGGCAGCGGTTCGCGCAATTTCAAACGGAAAGCCATGGCATTTGCTAGTTAAGAGCAAGACGCACGTTGCTGTAGCGTTTTTCGCCTGTCACTTCCCGCCCAAACCACCATGGCGGTTCGAATCTGCGGCAGCTGGCACTATCGGGAAATTCCACCTCCGCAACCACGAGCCCCGCATGTCTGCCCCGATAAATATCGAGCTCGATCAGCAGACCTCGCCATGGGATTTCGTAGCGCACCTTTCGCAGTCTTCTCCCAGCCGTACCCGGCCAGAGCGCCGCGAACTGTTTCGGGCTTACCCTGATCTCGCGTTCTTCGCGATGGCTGCCTCGACCGACCTTGAAGGTGAGAGATGTGGCGTTCCCGCTCTTTCTCAGGCGAACCTGTCGACCAGCCGACTCCGTTGCCAGATAACCTTGTTCGATAACAACGCTTCGCGATTGCTTCAAATTGTCCGGCAGCCATTTCACCAAAAATTTTCGTTCAATTTCGCGATTGTGTCGCGTTGATTGGGATCCTCGCACAAGCTGAACATCGTAAACGCGATATGTTTGCTGTCGAGATTTTCACGCCGCGGCCACAATCTGACTTTAGTTGTGGCAGAAGCCCTCATTAGTAGCTCGCTTCAGCGAGTTGCTCGACCGCAATTGTGCAGCGGTTCAGTAGCTTGGTTGGTTCTTAACACCCAGCTGAAGCAGGGTGTTAATGAACGACGCAAGGTTCGCTAGACCGTTGTCTGCCGCAGAAATTCGTGCAGTGCGTCAGCAGCGGCAAACATCGGCTATGCTGATATCGCCACGATTATGCCAAACAGCAGCGCTTCGATTGCAAACTCCAGGGCCGTTTCGCCGGCGAGATAAGAACGTGCCAATTGGCGAAATGCCGGGCGTGTTTCTGATGGTTGCGTTCGTCTGATTATTGCTCTCTTCACCGTAATCGCAGTCATAAGTGAGCGTTAGATAAGTCAGAAACATCAGGCGTCAGGTTACGAATTGTTAAAACCTAATGGCAGATGAGCAACAAACGGAGCTTTGGTGAAGCGTTAAAAGATTGTGTAGGGAGTTGTAGCGCGCTGGAGCCCGGCCGTCGCTTCGTATCCGTTATGGGTGTCAAACCCGTCTGTGAGTCCGAGAATCGGCGGATGCTCTCATTAACACCTCGCTTTAGCGAGGTGTTCGATCCCAATTGTAGTCAGGAACCGCTTCAGCGGTTTCCTCGGAAAAATGCCCTTCTAGAAAACCGCTGAAAGGTCAATGGCTTGGTTAGTGTCCTAACACCCAGCTAAAACAGGGTGTTAACAATACGGAGGTTGGTACGCGCGTTACAAGAACGTCTTAACGGTCTGCAACGAGTGTAGCAGTTCTAAAGAGACACTGACGTTTGCTTCAACCGCGTAGAGTCGATCGCCTGAGTTACTACGCGGCCGCTCGCGCCACACGAGTGATAGTTGACTAGCGCAATGATACCATCGTCGCCTTCGACAAGGGCCGTGCAGCTTTCAACCCAGTCACCGCAGTTGTAATACGCAACCGAACCGAACTCACGGATTGCTGCGCTGTGAATGTGGCCACACAACACGGCGTCCACGTGGTAGCGCTCCGCGTAATGAGCCACAGCGGCTTCGAATTTGCCGATGAAACTCACAGCGTCTTTCACCGTTCGCTTCGCATACGCACTGAGCGACCAATAGCCCAAACCGAAACGTCGCCTGACAAAATTAATTAGCGGATTCAGCGACAGGAGGAACTGATAACCAAGATCACCTGCAAAGGCGAGCCACCTCATTCGGCCGCTGCCGGATATCACCACGTCGAGTTCGTGACCGTGGACGATCAAGATGCGTTCGCCTGAGGCAGTGACGTGAATCGCGTTCTCCTTAATCTCTATATTCCCGTACCTTCCACAGAAGCTGGTCACCAGTTCGTCGTGATTTCCAGGAATGTAAACTACACGCGTGCCCTTGCGGGCTTTGCGCAGAATTTTCTGGATCACGTCATTGTGTTGCTGTGGCCAATAAATTGCGCGCCGCAGCGACCAGATATCAATCAGGTCGCCCACGATGTAGAGCGTGTCGAAATCGGTCTCGCGCAAAAAGTCCAAGAGTGCCGTGGTGTTGCAGCCGCGTGTGCCAAGGTGCGCGTCGGAAATCCAGCCGGCGCGATAGCGTTTTAGTCCTACAACTTGTTGTCGCGAACCGGCGAATGAGAAACGCTGCTGCGTGTTGATATTTGGTGCGGAACCACGTCGGGGGAGAATCAACGCCTGCATGCGTAATCGGACGCCAACGTACGAATCGGCAGGCGAATCGGCAAAACAATTAGCGTTACAATTGTGTGGCAAAATGACTTCGCAGTTATGTTCGGCGCGCACGGACGGCGGCGCCTACCGTCCGCGTCAGAAAAGGTAAGCCGGGCAGTCCTCTGTCCGGCGCTATTTCCAAGTAGAACGAACGGTTGATCGCAAAAATGAGGGGGCGTTCAGGAAACGCGATTTGCGGCGCTCGCGAAGCGCCGCTACAGAACCGGCATGAAAATCTCGTGCTCCTTACTCGCGATCTTGTTCTGTGCCGCGGCGTCGCTCGCGGGAAGCGATCAATTACAGGAGCGTTTGCAACCAGCGCTTGAGGCGATCACGCCGGACGGTCTGCTTGCACACATCAAGGTTCTCGCGTCGGATGAATTCGAGGGGCGCGCGCCGGGCTCAAAAGGCGAAGACCTTTCCGTCAAATACATCACCGATCAGTTTGAGAAGATCGGACTTAAACCCGGAAATCCCGACGGGACATACACTCAGGACGTTCCCCTGGCCGGGATCAAAAGTGAACCGCAGATGGCTTTCGTCGTTGGTGACAAAAGGATCGATCTGAAATATCCGGACGATTTCGTTGCTTCATCGGCGCGGCTCCAGCCAGAGATCAAAGTTGAGAAGTCAGATCTGGTGTTCGTCGGATACGGCGTTGTCGCGCCGGAGTACGGGTGGGACGATTACAAAGGCGTTGATGTGAAGGGCAAGACGTTGCTCATGCTGATCAATGATCCGCCGATTCCCGATCCTAAAGATCCGTCAAAACTCAATGACAAAATGTTCAAAGGAAAAGCGATGACGTATTACGGCCGCTGGACCTACAAATATGAGATCGCAGCGAAAAAAGGCGCGGCGGCAGCGATCATCATCCACGAAACGGAACCGGCGGCTTATCCGTGGCAGGTGGTGAGATCGAGCTGGAGCAAAGAGAATTTCGAGCTCGACAATCCGAACAAGAATATGGACGCAGTTCCGGCGCGTTCGTGGATCACGCTTGATGTTGCTAAAAAATTGTTTGCTGATTCCGGTCAGGATTTCGATGGGCTCAAGAAATCTGCGATCACCGCGGATTTCCGACCTGTGGTCCTGAATGCCAAAGCCAACATTGATATCAAACAGCAAGTTCGCTCGTTCAAATCGCACAACGTCATCGGCAAACTCGAAGGCAGCGATCCAAAATTAGACGGTGAATACGTGATCTATACCGCGCACTGGGATCATCTGGGCCGGCAGCCGGAATTGCAGGGCGATCAGATTTTTAATGGTGCGATCGACAATGCGTCAGGTGTTGCGTCAATCATCGAGATTGCGGCCGCCTTCTCAAAAATAAATCCGCCGCCGAAACGATCGGTGTTGTTCATAGCAACGACAGCCGAAGAAGCGGGATTGCTCGGCGCGAAATATTACGCAGAGCATCCGCTCTATCCGCTGGAAAAAACATTGGCGGACATCAACCTCGACAGCATGAACGTCTGGGGCAAAACCCGCGATATTGAGGATCTGAGTCTTGGTTTTTCCACGCTCGACGATCTTCTGGCTGCCGCGGCGAAACAGCAGGGCCGCACCGCGATTCCGGACAGCCGCCCTGATAAAGGCAAAATCTATCGCGCTGACAATTTCGAATTTTCGAAAGTTGGTCTGCCCTCGATTTACATCGGCAAAGGCGAACATCTTGTCTCCCGGCCCGGGAACGCGCCACTTCGGTCGGACGAATTTGACTCGACAGATTATCACCAGGTTACCGACGAGGTGAAACCCGATTGGGACCTCACCGGCGCCGTGCAAGATGTTCAACTTGTATTCGAAGTTGGTTACGAAGTAGCCAATGGCGACAAATTTCCGGAATGGAAACCGGGAAACGAGTTCAAGCCAAAACGCGATGCAATGCTAAAGAAGTGATTGGATTAGATCGTTTCGGCGTCGTAGTGGAAATGCCATGAGCCAACTGATGCGGTTTCCAAGTGCGGTTAAGCGAGATCCGGCGATCGAGGCCTCGATGCATGAACATTCGGGTCAATTGGGAGTGATTGCACAGCGTTGGTTTGAGGTCATGCGGGCCTGCGGAGACGATGTTCGAGAGTTGTTGCATGACGGTCGTCCGACTGCGTGCGTAGACGATGCGGGATTTGGCTACGTGAATGTGTTCAAAAGCCACGTGAACGTGGGGTTCTTTCGGGGCGCTGAGATAGCCGACCCTGAGCATATCTTAGACGGGAGTGGCAAGTTCATGCGCCATGTTAAACTCAGACCCGAACGTGAGGTTGAAGTCCGAGCCCTTACACGGCTAATCAAAACTGCATACACCGACATGAAGAATCGCGTGGAATCGGAAGTCTCCCTGGCCATTCGTTAGTCTGATATGTCAACCGAGCCGTAACTGTTTCTCGTTAGGTCTCGCCATGTTTCCTGATTTCGACTCTGCGCGCCTTAAGAGGTCGCTTGAGTATTTTGTCGAGCATTATGGCGCTGGCGAGCTCATCACGCCCGGAAAGCGGGCTCTCGATGTGGCGATTGTACAGTTTGTCGAGGACACACAGGATTTTTGCCATGAACGTGTCTCGGAGATTGATCGCGATTTACGAAACCGAGACGCTTACACGTTATCCTTTCTGCGTCAGCACTTCACAAGAAGAGGCTAAAGGATCAAATGAAAATGAATGCCAAGGTTGACGAGTTCTTCAAGAAAGCCAAAGAATGGAGGGAAGAATTTGAGAAGTTGCGGAAGGTCTGTCTTGATTGTGGGCTCACCGAGGAA
Source organism: Nitrospirota bacterium (assembly GCA_050257685.1). Taxonomy (GTDB): domain Bacteria; phylum Verrucomicrobiota; class Verrucomicrobiia; order Chthoniobacterales; family UBA10450; genus Udaeobacter. Next base: position 5,908 of record JBLMXH010000048.1, on the reverse strand, counting down.
TTGAAGTGGGGTAAGCCTTGTTACACCTATCGGGAGAGTAACATAGTTCTCATACATGGGTTCAAGGAATACTGCGCACTTTTGTTCTTCAAAGGTGCCTTGTTAAAGGATCCGAAGAGTATTCTCATCCAACAAACAGAGAACGTGCAGGCTGCGCGTCAGATCCGGTTCACCAACCTACAGCAAATCAAGCAATCCGTCCTGAAAAGCTATATCAAAGAAGCCATTGAAGTGGAAAAAGCCGGTTTGGAAGTGAGTTATAAGAAGACTTCAGAATTCGCAATCCCTGAAGAATTTCAAAATAGATTGGATGATTCTCCTTCCTTAAAAAATGCGTTTAACGCGCTAACTCCCGGGCGGCAGAGAGGATATGTCCTGTATTTTTCTGCCGCGAAACAATCGAAAACGCGCGAGGCAAGGGTGGAAAAATGTTTGCCGCAAATTCTCGAGGGAAAGGGGTTAAATGACTGATGCCGAGAAACGTTCAAGTTTCCGTGATTCGCATCGCCTTTGGCATCCCGATAATCGGTTACGTTTAGAGTCCATTCAAAGAGCTTCCAAACTACGGCCCTGTTGTTCGGATGTCGCGCTTCCTGTGATTGCCCTTTCGGGGATTGTGGATGTGGAAAGGCCATCTGGTGTGACGACTTATGTCAAAAAAGCCATTAGGAACATTCAGTAACAGCGACAGCAAACAATGATTACCTCAATTCATACCTTGATTTACTCCGATGATGCTAATGCGACGCGGGCGTTCTTCCGCGACGTGCTCGGCTGGAAGTATGTAACCGAAGATTGGGATAACGATTGGCTGATCTTCAAATCGGGACCGAGTGAGATGGGGGTGCATCCGACGCACAGCGAATGGGAAGGCAAAACTTATGATTATCTACGGCACCACGCGATCGCGTTGATGTGCGATGATATCGAGGCGACGGTCGACGAGTTGCGTGCGAAGGGAGCGCAGTTCCGCGGGTCAATTGAGCAACACGAGTACGGCCGCGTTATCATGATGATTGTGCCTGGAGCGGATGACATCCAGCTGTACCAGCCGACTCACAAGCTCGCGTACAATCTTTAATAGACACACAACGGAGTCATCGCGTGACACGGTCTCATACAGAAATAACACGGACTGGTAGGGCGCGACCGCCGGGCTCCCCAAGCAGGGTTGAGTATTGTATGCGGCTGGTTTGTGGACATAAGCTGCAATCAAGCTTATCGACCGGCTATGAGGCGGCGGTGGTGCGTTGGATTCTTATTCCTGAGCATTGCTACCCTTGGCGCGGCGGCTTCGTGAGACGATGATTCACATTACGTCTCGTTAGGCCAGCGGAACGGTTACTATATCGTTCGACCCGATTCGCGCTTGTTTTACCAGCTCGGGCTTTATGAGGCGCCTGTGGTCGATACCGCCGATCCGCTGCGTCACGGGTACGGAGCGGATGCACTAGCGTTTCGGTTCAATCGCAACGGCGTTTTAATCGTAGCGCCTGCTTATATCGCACAAGCGTTGCCGTACGATTTTTATATGCAGCGAATCGGCTCGCTCACTCACGGTCGGGCGACCATACACGATGTGGAAGCGCTCTTTGGCCGCGGCCATACTCGTGCAGAGCGTCCGGATGGGTTCATGTGGTACTACCCGCTGCCGGTTTACAATCCGTTCGAGGAGCGGGGCGGGCACCGTTAATCGCGTGCTGGACGAGCACGCACATTGTCCATAGGATCGCAGGATGCGGTTCGTGGTCCTGCTCACAGCCATCTTTGCGACAAGGATGTCGGTCATCGCAGATGCGGTTAGTGTCAACAGTCCAGACCACGCGCAAACATTCGCGTACGGCGAAATGCGCGCGCACAGACTTTATTTTGATCCGGCTGCGGACGAATTAGCGGCGCAGATCACATTCAGTAATTCGCCTTATGCCGACAGCAATGATCCACGAAAGGACGAGTCGTTCGACTTCCGTTTTCCACGAGTCCGGTTCGATTCCGCACAACGAGTGTTCTTTTCAAGGAGCGGCGCTGGCGAATTGGTCCCAGTCGCGCAGTTTCGGGAAGGTCTCGCCTGCGGCGGAGTTGAATTGGCTCCGGGCGCGAAGATATACCTGGTGAAGGAGAGCGGGCGCGTGACGGTCACGTTGACGGCCACCATGTATCCACGCGCTGGTACACGCTGGGTCCAGATGGACAACAATTTTTCACTCCAGAATGTTTTGAAAGCGCTGTTTGGAGAGATGTTTCCTGGTCCCGGTTACGACGTTCGAAGTCGAATTAAGTAACGCGCGATCAACTCCCGGCGATCGAGCCATCGCCAGTGCTGAATGGGGTACGACGGACGAGTTTGTCTCCCTGACTGGGGCAGCGAGCGCTCTCAATTCAGCAAGGTAACGAGGACGAGGAGGAGGACCAGTACGAGTGGTCGAGGAGTGAGGTCGGCCTTATTTGGAATCGCTGCGATCTGCGTTGGGTTGCGCAATGGAGTGCAGATCGCGAATCAGGGAATCGAGCTTGCGGACGTCTTTGCGCCGGCCTTTCTCCGGTTTCAGTTTGCGCTTGCGCATCATGATCGTCAGGTCGCGAATGTCGTGGAGTCGTTCGGTCGACAACTCTTCGGCACGTTTGTAACGAGTCACTGCTGCAATGCTTTCCGCGAGATCGAGTTCGAGGCGCGCAGCGTAAGCGCGAATGGTTCGGCGCAAGTCGCGTCTCACAGCATCCAGTTCATTGCTCAGCATTGTGACGGGAGAAACCTCCCGCGTTCTGTTATCTCGTTGTTTTTTTCGTTTCACTAGTTCCAACTGTGCGATGAGCCCACAAGCCCGCCGGGGAGGCGCTCCCGGCGGGCTGCGATTAACCTAACCGTGCTAGAATTTAACGCTCAGATCCGCCTGGAATAGCTGGTATTGGTCCACTGGATTGATAGGAAGATCGCCGATACCGCCGGTGCCGTAACTGCCATTAACGCGCCAGCCATATGCATAGGTGAGGTTAAAAACGATTGCATCGGCGAGCATGTAGCCCGCTTTTACCGCGGGACCTTCCATGTTCACACGGCTGTCGAAGATGTCGGAGTCAACCAAATTCGGATCTACCGCAAATTGTTCGGTGTGTTGCCACCAGCCGCGAATCTCCCAATCGTGCTTTTTCTTTAGCTGACCAACACCGAGCCCGATCTCATAGGCATATCGCTGACCACCACCGCCCGCGTGACCGGCCGCTGCAGCGCGATCGTCAGCTTCAAAGTTGGTCGCAAAATCTCCAAAGACGCGCATCGGTATGTTCCAGAGTTTCCATCCAAACTCCGCTGGCATGTCGAAAACCAAAAGACTGTTAATACCAGTTTGATTGCCGCCCGGATCACCGGAAAAATGGATGTTAAACGTGTCACCGTTGCCGGTGTAATTGTAGAGCGTCGGGGCTAACTGAAAGTAACAGATGTGCGGGAACTCAAATCTCGCCCCGACCTGCCATTCCATGAGGAACGCATCGTGGTTCGGGATTTTTTGAGTTTCGCCTGTAATCGGCTGCTTCGTGGTCGGCTGAGGGCCAATTGGGTTTTCGGGGTTCGCATCGTCGTAGACGAATTGGCCGAAATTGGCGAAGAGATCGAGCTTGAGGAATGGCTCCGGCGGCTTCACGGCGACAACGGCTTTGCCATCTTTGCTGGAATCCTTGCTGAACGGCGGCGGCGGCGGACCTCCTCCAAACGTAAAGGTATGTTTCCACTGTTGAGCCAAGCCTTCTACGTTGATGTCATCATCCCAAAGCAGTCCTGTGTTAACGAACGTGGGCGCGAATCGACCACCCCAGAACGTAAAGTCAGGAAACCCTTTGTAGCCGAGATATGCCTGCCCCACGTTGATGCCGTCGCTGTTTTTCGCAAACGGTCCATTGTTGGAGTCGTCCCCGAAAGTCACGTTGGTCGAGCGTGGATTTGTGCTGGTCTCCAATCGGACTCCAAAAAACCAATCGTCCAGCAGCGTCCCTCTCAATCCGAGGCGCAGGCGATAACGCTCGCGTTCGCGCTCATACCAATCATTTGCGTGATCCTGACCGAACTGAAAGTGATCGGGAAGTCTGCCACCGCGATACTCATATCGCAGACGGGCATCCCCGAAGAGCTCCAATTCGGTGATGGCTGGGAACAGCTTCCATTTCGTGCCGCCTAAATCCGGAACTAATTGCTCGACGTACTTTTTGCCGTCATTCGTCACCAATGTCTTCGTTTTGCCTTCGGCAATGGCGCCCGTTGCGGGCGCACTGCTTTTCTTCAGGCTGGCTACCTCTTTTTTCAGTTCGGCGATCTCGCGCCTCAATTCATCGAGCTCTTTGGACTCAGAGGACGTTTGCGCTGTGAGCGATTGGGCCGCGAGGCAAATGATAGCAGCCAGGCCAGCGCCGGCTGCCCGTAACATCAATCTAGTGGTACACATAAGTTTCTCCTTCGGTGATATGGTTGTTGGCATTCCGTGGGGACTCTTGTGTCAGTGCGCAGGACGCTAGATGCCGTTTGTTACAGGCGTATGACGAATTGGTGACGATTGGGAAAACTCTGCTGTTTCCCTCGAAGCAACTCGATCAACAGCCCAGGAAACGATTGAAATTTATCGCGCTACTGAGTTGAATTTACTGCCTATGGAGACCGGCTTCGGACGAAAAATCCTGATCATCGAAGACGAAACCGACGTGGCGGATCTTCTCGCCCTGAGCTTGCGCAAGGCAGGGTTCAATACATCGGTAGCCGCTGATGGAGCAAGCGGTTTGCAGCAGGCGCGCGATAACCGGCCGGACTTCATCATTCTTGATTTGATGTTGCCGAAAATGCCGGGCCTCGAAGTCTGCAGAATTTTGAAGGGAGACGCGGCAACGTCTCACATTCCCATTCTGATGTTGACGGCCAAAGCAGAAGAAATTGATCGAATCGTGGGTTTGGAATTTGGCGCTGACGATTACGTGACGAAGCCTTTCAGTCCGCGGGAAGTGACACTGCGAATCCGGGCGATTCTGCGTCGCGGCGAGAAACAGGAGGAAACGCTGCAAGCCGGCGCAATCTCGATCGACCCTGCGCGTCACCACGTTCGTGTCAACGGCAAACGCGTGCATCTCACCAGTCTCGAGTTCAAGCTGCTGCGGACATTGATGCAACGCAGAGGGCGCGTGCAGGACCGCGATAAATTGCTCAATGATGTTTGGGGTTATGAAAGCGTGATCGACACTCGCACGGTTGATACGCACGTGCGTCGTTTGCGCGAAAAGCTCGGCAAAGCCGGTGACATCATTGAAACGGTGCGTGGTTTCGGGTATCGGCTCCGGGAAGAGTAAAGTCGCGAACTGGAAAGCGGTGCGAGGACGCACCGCACTCCTAAAGCGCTTCGCGCAAAATCTCGCCGACTGGTGTTTGTTTTTCGCGAACCTTTGGGAATGCGACGCGTCCCCATGGGTCGCTTTCGCGCGCGTCTTTACAACATGAGCCAAATGTGAAGAGATAAGATATCCGTGGGCTTGTTCGTTCTTTTCCTGATTTGCGCTGCGCTCGCCTGCATCGCTTTTCTTGGCTGGCGCAAATGGATCGTGCCGTGGCGGCAGGTTGAAGAGGTTGTTAGTCAAATCAATCGCGGCGAACGGCCGCGGACATTTTTGATGGATGGCAGCGCGCCAGTCCAACGTATCGGGTTTCAGCTGGAAAAAATTGCTAATGAGTTGGAGCAGCTTCAAAAGCAAATCGCAAAACGCGAGTCCGGGATGCAGACCATTTTCTCCGCAATGCAAGATGCGTTGCTGGTAGTCGATTCGAATCGACAGGTAATTTTGACTAACCAGACGTTTCGAAAACTCTTTGACGCCCCCGAAATTTCTCTGGGACGTCGCCCAGCACGCCGCGCAGCGCCCTGCGCCAGGCCCGGCC
>JBLMXH010000047.1:0-3696 GCA_050257685.1 Nitrospirota bacterium | reverse complement strand
TTCAGTTCCCCGGCCTAAACAATGCCTGGACCATGCCGATCAGAACGCGGATCGATATGCTCGCAACGGGAATCAAAACTCCCGTGGGCATAAAGGTCGCCGGACCCGATCTTTCAGAACTCGAGCGTATCGCTGCTGACATCGAAACTGTTGTCCGGCAGGTGCCCGGCACTTCGAGCGTATTCGCCGAACGCGTAATGGGCGGCAACTACATTGAGTTCGACATCAACCGAGACGAGATCGCTCGCTACGGCCTTGCCGTTGGCGATGTGCAGGAAGTGCTCCAAGTCGCCCTCGGAGGCATGCCCCTGACAACCACCGTGGAAGGTCTCGAGCGCTACAGCATCAATCTTCGTTACGATCGTGATTTTCGCGAAAACCTTGACGCACTCCGGCAAATCATCATTCCCACTTCCACAGGCGCACAGATTCCATTGGGCCAGGTCGCCAAATTGAAACTCGTCCGCGCGCCCATGGGCATTAAAAGCGAGGGGGCAGTTCCGAATGCGTGGATTTACATCGACGTGAAAGGAATTGACGTCGGAACGTACGTAAAAATGGCTCAACGCGCCGTCGATGAAGCGATCGCCAGCAAGCGCGTGGTCATGCCGAGCGGCTACAATCTGTTTTGGAGCGGCCAGTACGAATACATGCAGCGCGCGAAACAACGACTCATGATTGTCGTGCCAATCACGCTGCTCATCATTCTGCTCATCATTTATTTGAATACGCGCTCTGCAATTAAAACTGCGATTGTCATGCTGGCGGTGCCATTCTCGTTAGTCGGTGCATTCTGGTTGCTTTACGTTGCGGGTTACAATCTCAGCGTCGCGGTTTGGATCGGCTTGATAGCGCTCGCGGGGCTGGACGCTGAGACGGGCGTGGTGATGTTGCTCTATCTGGAGCTCGCGTATGCTCGCTGGAAAGACTCAGGCAAATTGCGCAGCACTGCCGATCTGCGTGACGCAATTTACGAGGGCGCAGTCAAACGCGTCCGGCCGAAAACAATGACAGCAGCTGTAATCATTGGCGGTCTTTTGCCAATCCTATGGAGTCATGGTGCCGGCGCCGATGTCATGAAACGAATCGCCACACCGATGGTTGGCGGTATCGTAACTTCTACAATGATGGAGTTGCTGGTTTTCCCTGCGATTTATTTCATTTGGCGTTCACGCCACTTGCGAGGCTGCGCCCATGAATTGGACGCCGCAGCGCTTGCGGCATATCAAAGAGTCAACTAGCTGCGGCTAATCGACCAATGCGATCTGCGCCTCCGGTTTTGGTTTGCATTTCTGCAAATCTTTTGCGAGGAAGAAGGCTAGAATTTATCTCAACCAAGAGAAGCCAAACATGAAAACTGACGATTTAGAATCTATAGCAACAAAACTGGTCGCGCCGGGTAAAGGAATCCTGGCAGCCGACGAAAGTTCAGGCACGATCGAGAAACGATTGAAAAGCATCAATGTTCCTTCGACAGAGGAAAACCGGCGGATGTACCGTCAAATTTTGTTTACCACAAAAGGTGCCGGCGACTTCATCAGCGGCGTGATTCTGTTTGATGAGACGATCCGGCAGAAGAGTCAGGACGGACGCAGTTTCGTCGAAGTGCTCGAGCAGCAGGGAATCGTTCCCGGCATCAAGGTGGACAAAGGCGCCAAGGCCATGGCCAACTTTCCCGGCGAAAAGATTACCGAAGGTTTGGACGGTCTGCGCGAGCGATTGACAGAATATCGGAAACTTGGCGCGCGTTTTGCCAAATGGCGCGCAGTCATCACAATCGGCGACGGCATTCCCACCCGCGGGTGCATCGACTCGAACGCGGAAGCGCTCGCGCGTTACGCAGCGCTTTGTCAGGAAAATGATCTGGTGCCGATTGTCGAACCGGAAGTGCTCATGGACGGCACCCACACTTTAGAGCGGCATTTCGAAGTCACCGAGCAAACCTTGCGCAGCGTTTTCAATTCTTTAGCGGAGCACCGCGTTGTGCTTGAAGGAATATTGCTGAAGCCGAACATGGTGCTTTCGGGGAAAGAAAATTCGAAGCAAGCGTCGGTGCAGGAAGTCGCTGAAGCTACAGTGTGTTGCCTGAAGCGCGTGGTTCCCGCCGCTGTGCCAGGTATTGTGTTTCTGTCGGGCGGCCAATCCGATCAGCAAGCCACCGAACATCTAAACGCGATGAATCTTGTGGGAAATTTGCCGTGGCAGCTGAGCTTTTCCTATGGACGCGCGTTGCAAGCTCCGGTCCTTAAAGCTTGGAAAGGCGAGACAGCAAACGTTAGTGCTGCTCAAACGGCATTTCATCACCGTGCGTGGTGCAATAGCAAGGCGCGCTTCGGCAAATACACCGAACAAATGGAAACCGCGAAAGCCGCATGATGTCTAGCGCATCAATCATGCGCTGCTACTCGTTAGGCCTATTGGCCCTGGTGATGCTTTCGGGGGCGCCGGCACAATCGGCGCCAGAGATCACCGCCAACGGATTTTTGGTGAAGCTCGATGTCAGCATTAACGCGCCGGCGACGAAGGTGTACGATGCGCTGGTCGGACAAGTTGGTTCGTGGTGGAACCCCGAGCACACCTATTCACATGACGCGAAGAATCTCTCGATCGATCCACGGCCGGAAGGCTGTTTTTGCGAGAAACTGCCTAACGGCGGCGGAATAGAACATCTCCGCGTGATTTACGTGGCTCCGCCTCAAATTATACGGTTCTCAGGCGCGCTCGGCCCGCTACAGGCCTCCGGTGTTGCCGGAAGCATGACATGGAAGCTAACCGGTGCTGCTGATAGCACCCGTCTCGACGTGTCGTACAGTGTTGGCGGATTTATTTCTGGCGGGTTCGAGAAAATGGCGCCAGCCGTAGAAGGCATGCTCCGCGAACAGCTAGATCGGCTGAAGCTGTTTGTTGAGACCGGCAAGCCCACGAAAAGCGAGTAATCACGGTTGCACCGACAAATCTGGGTCACCGTCGGCGGCTATTGTAGGGCGTTTCTGTGAAACGCTGGCGTCTGACACAGACGCCCTACAGCAATGGATCACACGTGCCGCCGCATCATCAATGCTTCGGCGGCTGCAAAGAAAATTCTGCATTTTTTTTCCCAAACTAAAGGTCCACGGGAGCACGATACTTAATTGAGTATGCCACATGAGAAGTATCAAAGCTGCATCGACGCGTGTAACGATTGCATCGTCGCATGCGAACATTGCGTAACCGAATGTCTGCACGAGCAGGACGTGAAAATGATGGCGCGCTGCATTGAGTTGGATCGCGCCTGCGCAACCATTTGCGCGACGGCGGCGCGCCTGATGGCAAGCGGCTCACAGTTTGCAGCACGTGTTTGTGGAGTCTGCGCTGAAATCTGCCAGGCTTGCGGCGACGAATGCGCGAAGCACGAGGCACAACACTGCCAGGATTGCGCGCAAGCATGTCGTCGATGCGCAGAGGAATGCCGGAAGATGGCGGCCTGACACCGCCCGCTGCCATTCCTGCAAATGCGCAGGTGGTTGGCACTCTGGTCGCCGCCATTGCGTCTGCTACCGTCCAGAGCCGTCAGACGGGAGATTTATCATGAACAAATACCTTAAATTCGGCGCTATGATTGGGACCTCAACGGTTGTGATGTTTGGCTTGATGTATTTGAACACCTACACGCCGGATCACATTTTCTTCAGTCAAACACGAGCCTACATGGCGTTG
>JBLMXH010000046.1:0-10634 GCA_050257685.1 Nitrospirota bacterium | reverse complement strand
GCAAACAAATGCGTGTTCTCGAGAAAACGCCGCGTTCCGGCAAGATCAGTTTTCAAAACAATTGTCACCATCCCGCCGAAGCCGCGCATCTGTTGCCGAGCCAGATCGTGTTGAGGATGCGATTTTAGTCCGGGATAATGAACCGATTTCACCTCGCGCTGGTTCTCAAGCCAGCGGGCAATCTCCAGCGCATTTGAGCAGTGCCGCTCCATCCGAAGCGCCAGGGTTTTCAGACTGCGTAAAACAAGAAAGCTATCGAATGCGCCGGCGATCGCGCCAACTGAATTTTGCAAGAAGGCAATTTGATCAGCGAGTTCCTTGTTTTTCCCAACAACGACAACACCGCTTACCAGATCGGAATGCCCGTTCAAATATTTCGTTGCGGAATGCAAAACGATATCAAACCCCGATTCAATCGGTCGCTGAATCCATGGAGTCGCGAACGTGTTATCGCTAACCGAAATCAATTTCCGTTTGCGGGCGATCTTCGCGATCGCTTCAAGATCGATCAGTTTGAGCAGCGGGTTACTCGGCGTCTCGATCCAAACCATGCGCGTGTTTGGTTTGATTGCGCGCTCGAGGTCTTTCGGATCGGTTAAATCGACGTAGGTAAAATCAAGGTTCGCGGAGCGTCGCCGCACCCGGTCGAATAACCGGAAGGTACCGCCATACAAGTCGTCGCTCGCGACGATATGCGAGCCGCTGTCGAGCACGTCCAGAACTGTTGCCATCGCTGACAACCCTGAAGCGAACGCGAACCCGCGCGATCCGCTTTCCAAATCAGCGATGCACTTTTCGTATGCCAGCCGGGTGGGATTGATTGAGCGCGCGTAATCGTAACCTTTGTGTTTCCCGGGGCTTTCCTGCACATAGGTGGAGGTGGCGTAAATCGGCGTCATCACCGCGCCCGTGGTGGGATCCGGCTGTTGGCCGGCGTGAATGGCGCGCGTCGCGAAACCCTGTTCTTTTTTCATTGTGGATGTGTGAGTGCGTTAGACGAACTCGCGCTCCGGTGGCGTGGACGATTTCGGCATGTGAAGCCGGAGATAGGAAAGCAAATCGGTGCGCGTAATCAGTCCAAGAAATTTGTTGTCGTCCATCACGATAGCGACTCGACCGCGGTCGAAGACGCCTAACAAATCGGCGATTTTGGCGCCGGGTGGCAGCGCTTCCAATTGATCTGTCATCGCCGTGCTCACGGGGTCGTTAAAATGCGATGGCTCGCGGTGCACTTTTACCAGGAGATCGGATTCGTCGATGATCCCGATGGCGCGGCCGCTCTTGTCGACGACGGGGAGTTGCGACACGTCGGAGTCGCGCATTCGCTTGAAGGCTGTAAGCAATGAATCATCCGGCCCCACCGTGATCACTTCTCCAGCTTCATACCGATGCGAGATCAAATCACTCAAATCCCCGTGCGGCGGGCGATGAATGAATCCCTGCTCGGCCATCCAAAAATTGTTATACATTTTTGACAGGTACTTATTCCCGGTATCAGGAACCAATGTGACCACCCGTTTTGGTTTTGTTTGCTCCCGGCAATAACGCAGTGCACCGGCGAAAAGCGTTCCGGTGGACGAGCCTCCGAAAATTCCTTCCTTGTGCAAAAGGTCGCGTGCTGCGGCAAAACTGTCTTCATCATCGATCTCATACGCCTCTGTGATTAACGACATGTCCGCGATCTCCGGGATGAAATCTTCCCCGATGCCTTCCACTGCCCAGCTGCCAGACTCAACCAGCTGACCGGTTTTAACGTACTCGTACAAAATCGAGCCGGTCGGATCGGCAAGGACCATTTCGATGCCGCGCCGCGGTTTCACGCGATTAAAAAATCTGCCGAGTCCTGTTAGCGTGCCGCCCGAGCCCACTCCCACAACGACGGCGTCCACGTCGTGCCGCATTTGCTCCCAAATCTCCGGACCGGTCGTGCGCTCGTGTGCGAGAGGGTTCGCTGGATTCCCAAATTGGTTGACGTAAAAACCACCGGGAATTTCCTCAGCGAGCCGGAATGCTACATCCTGATAATACTCGGGATGCCCGCGCGTCACGTCCGAGCGCGTGATCCGCACTTCGGCGCCGAGCGCTCTCACGTGGGATATTTTTTCCTGTGACATCTTGTCAGGAATTACAAGTAAGACGCGATAACCTTTCGCGCCCGCGACCAGCGCGAGGCCCAAGCCGGTGTTGCCTGCGGTGGCTTCAATCACCGTGCCACCAGGTTGTAATTTTCCCTCGGCCTCAGCTGCTTCGATCATCGAAAGCGCAATTCGATCTTTGATCGAGCCGCCAGGGTTTTGATTTTCGAGTTTGAGAAACAGTCGACACCGCCCGGTATCAAACTGAGTCACTTCCACTAGCGGTGTATCGCCGATAAGGGAAAGAATCTCGGGTGGCCTGTTGTGGATAATGGCGGGCGCTGCGGAGCTCTCACTCATAAAGTTACTCAATCGAAGGCTCGCCTTTGTGTGACCATTCCGACTGGCTGTCTGCCAGAAACTGCTGGAGCACAGCAAAGCGAACCTCGCCGTAGTTCAATGCGTAGCGGAGATCGCCGCCTTTGTAAATCCAAGTCGTCGGAATCCAGCTGAGAGGCAACCCGACAAACTGCTTGATCTTGTTTTCACCACGACGCGGACCCGGATCAGCAAGAATTGTCACGTTCGGCTGGGAAGCGATCCCGAATTTGTTCAGCATTGCGCGCCCGTCCTGCCCATCATTCCAAACCGAGACGAAATAGAATTTCACCTGCGGATTTTCAGTGATCATTTTGGTCCACCCGCCGGTTTTGAACTCGGCCTGACAGTTGGAGCACCACGGCGCCCAGAGGTGAACGACAGTGGTGTCAGGTGATTTGATTGCGGCGAGGATTTTATCCTCAGTCGGAGATTGCGCGTACAATGCACCAACAATAAACGGGAGTAAGATCAACAGTCGCAGCATTGGCATCCTGCGCCAGAATACGGGAAAAACACGGCTGGCTCAAGGTCTGGGGAGCGCACTGCCGTCGCGTCCTCCATTCGGCGCCCCCGCCGAATGGATAACGAACGTTCAATGGCGCCTCGATACGGGCAGAGGTTTCCGGCGGGGGCGCCGAAATAGCACGCGAGGGCGCGTGCGCTCCCCAGAGTTGACCTCTGACACGAAAACGCCTAGTATGCCGTCCCCATTCCGCTTCCGGCAGCAGCCGGATGCGCGGACATCGGCGTTCAGTTTAAAGCGCCGCTGTACTGAAGAGGAGGCCTACTTATTTTATGATTCAAATGCAGGATGTGATGTCGAAGGCGATGCCGGACTTCCGGGAAGGAAGCATCATCAAAGGACAAATTCTGGAAGTTCGTCCGCGCGAAGTGCTCGTCGACGTCGGATACAAGTCTGAAGGTGTCATTCCATTAAGCGAATTTGAAGATCCCGAGTCGCTGCAAGTTGGCGATGAGGTCGACGTTCTCCTGGAGCGCTTGGAGAACGAAGAAGGCATGGTAGTGCTCTCGAAGGAGAAAGCAGCTTACCGCCAAAACTGGAACAAAATCGTCGGCGTTTTCGAGGGTGACGGTTTGATCAAAGGTAAAGTGAGGTCGGTCGTCAAAGGCGGCCTGATGGTCAACATCGGCGTGGAGGCCTTTTTGCCGGCATCGCAAATCGATGTCGTTCCGCCAAAGGATTTACAGCAGTTCGTCGGCAACAGTTATGATTTCAAAATCGTCAAACTCAATGACGACCGAAAGAACGTCGTGCTCAGCCGGCGCGAGGTGATCGAACAGGAGCGCAGCGAAAAGCGGCAGAAATTCCTGGAGGCCGTGAACGTTGGCGATCGCGTGGATGGCACGGTTAAAAACATCACGGATTTCGGCGCGTTTATTGATCTCGATGGGATGGATGGTCTGCTGCATGTGACAGACATGACGTGGGGTCGGCTGGGTCATCCGAGCGAACTATTGAAAGTGGGGCAGCAGTTGGAAGTTATGGTGCTCGACATCAACAAAGAAAAAGAGCGTGTTTCTCTCGGACTGAAGCAAACCCAGAAGAATCCATGGGATCAGATCGAAGAACGTTTCCCTGCCGGGCAGCGCATCAAAGGCAAGATTACCAATCTTGTTCCCTACGGCGCCTTCGTTGAAATCGAGGAAGGCGTAGAAGGTCTGATTCACGTGTCAGAACTTTCCTGGACGAAACGCATCATGCGTCCTTCCGATATTCTTAGCGTTGGCCAGGAAGTCGAAGCCGTGGTTCTGGGCGTGAACAAAGAGGAGCAGAAGATTTCGTTAGGCCTGCGCCAGCTTGAGCCAAACCCATGGGATGAGATTGAGAAGAAGTTCACCATTGGCAGGCAGGTTAAAGGCACGATCCGGAACATGACCGCTTATGGCGCTTTTGTGGAACTCGAGGAAGGCATCGACGGAATGATCCACGTCTCCGACTTAAGCTGGACGCGAAAAATCAATCACCCCAGCGAGATGTTTAAGAAAGGCGATGAAGTTGAAGCTGTCGTGATCGACATCGACAAAGTAAATCAGCGGATCAGTCTCGGAATTAAACAGCTGGCTGACGATCCGTGGAAAACAATCGACGAAAAATATAAGATCGGTGATTTGGTTAAAGGTAAAGTCACCAAGCTCGCCAGCTTTGGCGCATTCGTCCAATTGCAGGACGATATCGACGGGCTGGTTCACATTTCGCAGTTGAGCGAAGATCATGTCGCCAAGGTGAAAGACGTGCTGAAAGTGGGCCAGGAAGTCGAAGCCCGCGTGATCAAGGTCGATAAAATCGAGCGCCGTATCGGCCTCTCGATCAAAGCAGCGAATTATTCCGAAGAACAATTGCGCAAGGAGGTCGAGTCGTTCGATACGCTCCGTCCCGGCGAAGATATGGTGGGGTTGGAAAAAGCTTTCGCTGCGGCCGAACAGGAAGAATATCGACCCGGGGAATCCAAACGTGCTTCAAAGGAGTCGAGCGACTCAGACGTCGAATCGAAGAAGGAATCCAGAAAGAAATAGTTCTGGCTTTTTCGTAGCTGTTTAGCGGTACTCGGGCAACAAATGCGTGCCCGTTACGGCCTCGATTTTTGGGCCGGCCCGATCGTCTATTGCATAGCGCTGCTCGGCACTTGCCTCTTAGCGAACGAGAGCGCCCGCCCCTGGGCTGTTTCGATACTGATCGTCTGCGCAGTATTAGTGGTGGTGCTGTGGGGCTGCCAAAACTGGATAGCCGCGTTTCCATCTGATGCTACCGGTCCGACGCACGTAAACCGGTTGTTTGGTTTGCCCGGCGTTATCATCGCCGTGCTACCTGTGCTCGCAGCAGATCTTCGGTTTGCGGCAGCGCCTAATGAGACGTTCGGGCTCGCAGGGATGTTATGGATCGCAGGCATAGCCGTGTTGCTTTGCTCTGCGTTCGGAGTTCCGCGTTTACGCGGCTCTGAGGGCAACCCGCCTGAAAGCGGAACTCCAAACACTGAAGTGCCGCCGGTTTTTCAACGGTCTACTTGCGATCCGGACAGCATACGATGGACGATTTTGGAGGTTTTCTTGCTCGCCATGCTGTTCTTGCTGGCATTGATCAGTCGAGTTTGGAACCTGACGAATTTCCCGGACAACATTTATCCGGACGAAATCATGACCGGCGCGGTCGCTACTCAGAGTTATCTAAGTCCAACAACTGCGTCACCGTCCGTCTTTACTACGTTATGGAGCGGGATTGATCTACCTGCTCTTTGGTTCTGGTTGGTGGCCGTATTTCTGAAGCTAGGTGGAACATCGCTTGCAATGTTAAGGCTGCCAGCCGCTTTGTTCGGCGCGGCTACAGTTGTGCCGCTTTATGCATTCATACGCGGAACGTGGGGCAGATATGCAGCGATAGCTGGAAGCGGGATAATGGCCTTTAGCATCTCGAATGTTCATTACAGCCGCCTGGCGCTTAACAACATTGTGACACAGTTCTTCTGGGCCACATGTTTCTTGTTCGTCGTCCGGGGATTGCGGTCGCGTCGTCCATCTGATTGGGCTGTGGCAGGCCTGTCCGCCGGCTTAAGTGAGTATTTCTATTATGGAACACGCCTTCTGCCCTTCATCTTGGCAATGTGTATTGTGTTCCTCCTGGCTGTGCATTGGAGACAAGCGCGCCATTACGTGAGCTGCTTCCTGTTTCTGGCTGGAGGCTACGTCGTGGGGTTTGGTCCATTGTTGATTCATTTTATTCGGAATCCGAACTTGTACCTAGGTCGAGGAACAAGCCTCCTGATTTTCTCACCGCATATTCCCACCAGTTTCGCCGATTTTCACAAGGCTTGTACAACCATCTGGCCAGTGTTGTCCGAAAACCTGCTTGGGATCAGCACTCATACTTCCCAAGACATCATATTCTATGCGCCGCTGTTATTACCAGCGGAAAGCGCTCTACTGGTTGTGGGCGTAGCGTTGCTTTTGTGGCACTGGCGTCATCCGGCCGCATTTCTCGTACTCGCTTCCGGGTTAGGTGTCTTGATCGTGGGCGGATCGCTTGTGGCATATCCGAACAGCGCGCCACCGCTGATCAACCATTGGACTCCTGCTTTCCCAGCCTTCTATGTTGCGTTGGCTGTGCCTGTAGGCGCATGGACAACGGCCGCTGAAAGCGAGCTGGAACCCCGCTTCCGATGGATCCCGGCGGTAACGATCGCATTTGCGTTACTGGTGCTAGGCTGGTGCAATCTCAATTTTTATTTCGGTAGCTATTACGCGGACCCTGAAACTCTGAAGAGTAAAACGTACAAATCGGCTCAACAAAATTATGAGGTGCAAACCGTTCAAAGCCGATACCTGGCATCGCTAGGCAGTAACTATGAAGTCTTCACGGTAGGTCAGAGCTCGTGGCCGTATGATCCTGTAACCACGCGATACCTCGTCAGAAACCAGAAGTGGACGCAACTGACGAACCCTGCTGCGGAACTGCTGTCCATAACTCCGGAAAAGCAAGGAATGGCATTTCTCTTTTTCCCGGGAAACGAACGATATCAGCAAACGACGCGCGAGCTTTTTCCAGGTGGCAAGCCGGGCGAAGTAACAAACCGCCATGGCAAGCACTTGTTCTACACATACGTGCTCACGCCAGTACCAGCACGGGCAATTCCTAAATAACATTCCCCTTTGGCTCGACCTGACAGTCGCACTCGATTATAACTCCAGCTGATGCGATTTGATTTTCATCAACGCTCGCGTCTGCCGTTGATCACCGCCACGGTAGTTCTGCTTTTCGTTTTGGCCGGCTGCGGGAATTCCACCATCGTCGGCAAATGGCGAATGTCGGGAAGTGAAAATCAAACAGTTTGGGAATTTTTGAGCAATGGCTCGGTGCTCGTCGGAGAAGTTCGCGGCAGGTATAAATTTGGCGATCAGGATCGAATCAAAATTGAGACGCCATTCGCGACGACCGTTTACCTGATGAAACTCTCCGGTAATCAGCTCGTGCTCGAGCAGCCTGGCGGTTCCAAGCTCGAATTCACACGGATAGGAGAAGGGCAACGCTAAAGAAAGTAGCACATGCATCCGGCTTACGCTTTCAATCCGCAAGCGGGACGCATGCGCTACTTCAAAACTCGGCGCTGCCGGGCGTACGCGCGAAGGGAATCACGTCGCGAATATTCGAAATCCCGGTGATGAACATCAGCATGCGCTCAAAGCCGAGCCCGAACCCGGAGTGTGGCACAGTTCCATAGCGGCGCAGATCGAGGTACCACTTGTAATCGGCGGGATCCATGTTGTGACGCCGCATGTTATCCTCCAGCAATTCCAGTCGTTCTTCACGTTGGCTGCCGCCGACGATCTCGCCGATACCCGGCACAAGCAAATCTATCGCCGCTACCGTTTTGCCATCATCGTTGGAACGCATGTAAAACGGTTTGATTTCCTTCGGAAAATTGAAAACCGTGACCGGACACTTGAAATGTTTCTCTGTGAGCCAGCGCTCATGCTCCGATTGCAGGTTTGAACCGTAATCGATCGGGAACTCGAATTTTTCGCCGCTGCTTTTCAAGAGCTCGACTGCTTCGGTATAGGTAATCCGCTGAAATGGCCGTTCGATGACGAAATCGAGTCGGTCAAGCAAACCCTTGTCCACAAATTTGGCGAACAACTCTAATTCTTCGGCGCAATTGTTTTTCGCGTCGGCGATCAAATATTTCACTAACTCTTCGGCGAGATCCATGTTGCCGGTTAAATCGCAAAAGGCCATTTCAGGTTCGATCATCCAGAACTCACTGGCGTGCCGCGAGGTGTTTGAGTTCTCGGCGCGAAATGTCGGGCCGAAGGTATATACGTTGGTAAGCGCGCACGCAAACGCCTCCGCTTCCAGTTGTCCACTTACAGTGAGGTAGGTTTGGCGGGCAAAAAAATCCTGTGCGTAATCGATTTCGCCGTTTTTTCGTGGCGGATTTTTGACGTCGATCGTTGAAACACGAAATAACTCGCCGGCGCCTTCGCAATCACTTCCGGTGATGATCGGCGTATGGACGTAAATGAACCCGCGCTCTTGAAAAAACTGGTGCACGGCGAACGCAAGCCTGCTGCGTACACGAAACACACAACCGAAGAGATTTGATCGTGGACGCAGATGCGCGATCTCGCGCAAAAATTCCGGCGTATGTCCCTTTTTCTGGAGGGGATAACTTTCGTCAGCGTTGCCGATAATCTCAACATGCGTCGCCACAAGTTCCCATTTTTGACCTTTGCCTTGGGACGGGACCAGCGCGCCTTCAACAACAATCGAAGCGCCAGTGCTGAGTCGTTGGATTTCTGCGTAATTCGGCAGCGCATCCTTTTTCGCAATGATCTGAAGATTGCGCAGAGACGACCCGTCATTCAGCTCGACGAACGAAAAGTCCTTTGAATCGCGTCGCGTGCGCACCCATCCTTCAACACGAATCGCGTCGACCGGTGTAGCGCTTTGCAGTGCCTGTTTAATCGGAGTTGGAGAAAGTTGCGTCATATCAAGCAAATCTGATTTCAACGCTCAACGTTCAACGCTGAACGCCCAACGCTCAACTCGGGCCGTTTCACTCAGCGAAACCCCGCGGTTACTCCAAGGCGTAAAGAAATCCGTCTGCGCTGCCGAAGTAAACGACTCCATTCACGACGATTGGCGATGAGTAAATTCCGCCAATGCGAATCTGTTGGTCATTGGCCACCAGCGGCGCTTCACGCCAGTTGGATCGAAACAGAAAAGGCTCATTGAATTTCCGCTCACTGGTGAGGACCCAACCATTGTTTTGTTTCGACTTCTCGACTTGGAAATCCCAGAGCAGATCACCCGTCTTTGCATCGCGTGCTTCCAACGTTCCGTTCAGCACGCCGATGAAAACAACATCGCCGACGACTGCCGGCGAAGAAAACATCCATGCCTTCCCCTGCTGGCGGACGACGGACTTGCCACTGGTTGCGTCGACAACGTGATACAGACTTGAGTCAGATGTAGCAAAAAACACTTTCCCATCGGCAACTGCCGGCGCTGAATTCACCCAGCTCAGGTCGTTGAAGAAGTTCCACTTCTCTTTGCCAGTCGCCGAATCGAGCGCGTAAACGTGGGAATCCCGACAGCCAGTGTAAACAATTCCATTCGCAACTGATGGCGAAGATTGGAACCCGACCTGATTATGAATCATCGGGTCTTCGCCGCCGTGGAAACGCCATTTCTCTTTTCCTGTCGCAGCGTCTATTGCATAGAAATAGCTGTCCCAACTGCCGACAAACAAAACGCCGTCCGCGAGCGCGGGCGAGGCGTGCACCACATCCCCGGTTTTAAATTTCCAACGCAGATCGCCCGTCGCCGAATTCAGTGCGTAAACGTTTCCGTCTCCGCTGCCGAAATAAACGGTGCCATCCGCCGCGACTGGACTTGAGAGAAAAATATCAAACGGGTCGGCGATTGTTTGGTTCTTCGGCTGCAGCCCATGCAATCCTTTTGCTTCGAAGCGGCGCTCTCCGTCAGTGCTGAACTTCCACTTCAGGGCGCCGGTCTGCGCATTGAACGCGTAAAACTTTCCGTCGTAACTGCCCACGTAGACGGTGTCGTCAGCGACCGCCGGGGTAGCCGGCACCGGTCCGTTTGTCGCTCGCTTCCAAATTTGATGCCCGGTCGCAGCGTCGACCGCGTACACATTTCCGTCGTCTCCGCCGAAATAGATCACGTTATCTTTGAAGACGGGCGACGAAACCACGCGATCTCCGGTTGGAAATTTCCATTTCACACGATGGAACTGCCGCGGCGCCGGTCCCGCATACGTGCCGGAATGGACGGCATCACCCCGAAACATCGATTGTGCGTCGATCGCCGGCGCTCCGCAAAACATGGCGAGCAAAAGGGCAATCCCTGAAATTTTCTTTCTCATTTTGCGCGCACCAAAACCAGCGGGGTCTCCATGGCAGCCTGTCGGATCGCACCGGTGAGCTCTCCGTTTTTAAGCCGCCCCTCAAAAGTGAATCCCGTCTCATGCGAATCAACTGTCACCAAATCGCCTTCCTGAGTAACAAGATCTACGGGGAGCACGTTGTGCTTCCGCCCGACGATCACAAAGTCGGCCTTCGCACCATCGGGGCGATTTGCGAAGTTGATCGACACATGCCGCGTGTAACCGAGCATTTCGTAATCCCCTTTCCATTCGCCTTCGA
>JBLMXH010000045.1:0-6955 GCA_050257685.1 Nitrospirota bacterium | reverse complement strand
AAGATGGATAATTCACCAAAGAAGTCGCCTTCGCGGTAGAACGCGAGATTGCGTTCCCGCCCATTCAAACCAGAGAATGCGCGCGCGCGTCCTTTCTCGATTACATAAAGGGGGCCGGCGTTGTCCCCTTCCTTAATGATCAGGTTGCCTTTTTCGAAGGAGACGGGGGTTAGTTTGTCAATCATCCCGCGCAACACGGGAGTCGGTAGTCGGCCGAAATTGCTGAACTGGTAAAGAAAGCTTTGGAGCGCGCGGTTACGACCGGTTGCCTCGATGTAATGTTTTAGGTCCGGTACGCGGCGGACCAGTTGAAGAAAGTCGTCGCGATCGATCCGCAGAACATCGACTGCCGTGCTGCAACGCACGGTTGCATTTCGTGTTCCACCTTCGGCTAACGCAGCCTCGCCGAATGAATCTCCCGGCTTTAGTACTCCCAATGGGATTTCTTCACCTTTGGGCTTAATCTTCAGAGCACGCGCCCGCCCTCTTGTCAGAACATAAAATGAATTGGCTGGATCACCCTGTTTTACGATCACGTCGCCGAATTCGTAATGCTCTTCCTGAAGAAGCGGCTCGATCGCATCAAAGTGTTCATCGGAAACAAAGCGGAACATCGATGAACGCCGTAGAACTTCGCTGTCTTGGATTTTCATTCCGCTGGAACAGGAACGCTCAACCGCAGATGCGTATACTTGGTCGTCAGGTCTGAAAAATAATGATCAAGCAATCGCTGGTCGACGCGCGATTTGACGATTGGGTCCTCTAGTCGCGGCTCGACTTTTTTGATGATCCGACAGAGTTCAAATCCATCCCCATGCGGGATCGGTTCCAACAGGTCCCCTTGCGAGATGCTTAAATATTTCTGCTGAGCATCCGCCGGGACGTCTTCCATAAGAAACTCTGCACGTCGATAGGGATACCCCCCGTCAGTCGCAACTTCCTCCATCGACATTCCGTCTTCACGCACGCAAAAGAGGGCTTCCTTTGCGGCGTCGTGCGATTCCAACTCAATCCGTTCGATTTCGAATCGTGTCAGACGCAATCGCAGAGCCATCAATTCACGTTCCCGTGCTTCGGGAACCAGCAGAGTCTCGCAATGTACTCTGTACGCCGCCTCGATCGCGAGCATTTCGTTCAACCACTGCAAATCGCGCCCCGATTCCTTTAACCAATCGGCCAATTGCGTTGGCTCAATGCCAACCCGACGCAAGAATTTCTCCTTTTCAGCGGCAATCGCTTCTGATGTAGGTTCCTCTCCAGCGCAGCGTGCAGCTAGACGCTTCATGAGTTTAGCCGTCATTTCGTCCAAGGTGCCGGACAAAATCAACTCTGCTACGAACATCTCGTGCAGCTCTGGATCGGCGGAGGCGTATTCTATTTGCTGAGGAGAAAAGCTTTCCTCAACCGCACCGACGCAATATTGACGGGCAAAGTGATCGCTGAAGTTATCAAACGTAAGGCCGCGATTTGCCAGCCATGTTTCCGTTTCCTCGGCGGTGATTAGATCATGGCGGTAACGAAACTCTTCCGCCGCACTGGAAATGGCTGACTCGTCCAACTCCAGTTCCAATTCGTCTGCACGCTCTTCCGCTGCGACGTGTTGGAGAAATGTCCGCCATCTTTCCTCTAGTTCGGCTCGGAAAATAGCTGCATCGATCGCATCGCGCGCTGTGTACTCCCGAGTTCCGCACGCGCACACGATTACGTCGTGAGGCGAAACTGACTCTGTGCTCGACATTGAAGAGGAGCTTTCTACAGCATTCTAGCAAGAATGTCGAGCGTCTCCCTAAGGGCTTTCCGGCGGGCCTAACCGCTGCGTTTTTGTGTTGACGAGAAAACTAAATATTTGCGAGTAATACGGCAGTCCGATAACCTACAACGGCCATGGAGGAGCAAACGCCTAACATCCATGTAGTTCACTCCGTTTGGCGCCGAATTAAAAAGGCTAAGCTTCGTGATCTGGAGCCGACAAGGGACGTGAAAGGTGGTGGCACTGTTACCGGCACATCGAAACCCACCACGGGCGGCACAGGCACCACGGAAAACAGAGGCAACCGTTAGGTTTTTGGCGTCAATAGCGGCAGTGATTGCACCAGCTTTGCTGGAACCACGCACACGGTGTCACCATGATTTGGAACTCCCCTGTTAAGACGCTTTGGATCGGTCGAAGAAAAATTGTCTTCGCGAACAAACCTATTTGATGGTCAGAAGGACACTGGCAGTCTTGCCTTCGCTTACCACGCTCATGACGTAGTTTCCGGCAGCAAGCTTCTTTCCATCCATTGTTTTGTCGAGATTTGTTTTGGTTTTGCCTTGGAGCAAAATCACCGCCGGCGTAGAGCCTGGAACCGGTTCGTTCTTCGCATTCACCGCGTTCACGTTAACAATAATCATGCCGTCTTTTGATTGAACCGACAGCTCCGCATCGGCCGCCACGGGATTCTCGATCTTCGCGAACGGCGCGCCGTCCTTTGCCGCTTGACCGCCAACACTCACGGGGAATGGAAGGGAATCACTTGCCAAAACAGCGTACGGCAATGCTGCAGATATCACGAGAAATAACAAAAGACGTTTCATAAAGCAAAGGTTGATGCCGGATGATGCGCAGAAACGCAAGACTGAATCTCTTCAACACAGATTTTTCATCTGGAGATAGAACGAATCGCTTCCGGTGGTCACCATGGCGCGCTAACGCAGCCGGCCTATGTCGAGGCGAACAGGCGGTGTTGCTGATTTCTTCGGTCACGGCGACAAAGCGCCGTGGCGTAATCGTCTTAGGGACCGAGAGCTCGACGGAGTACGGCGGCTCCCGGCGGTGGCTTGGTAATTCCACTCAAAATCGCATCGGCCCTAACAAGTCGTTCGTAATAGTTAAAATTTGATTGCCTTTGCGTCCCAATCACCGCGCCCTCTAACGACACGCCAACGAAAAGGCCTTTGCTTCTGCTGTAGGTGTAAACGGCCGCCGTCGGCATGACTGCGCCTGCCGCGGTGCGGCCCACCGGTCCGGCCGCAGCGCTAAGGTCTACGCCGATCGTCACATTCCCTCCTCGGGAAAACGCTTTCACAGCAGCATCAGTGTTGAGCACGATCACGAAATCAGTTACCTGGGCACCCGCCTGAAGGCCCCAGCCCCCACCGCCTGTGGCAATAAATGAAGGGCCCGACCAGCCATGAGGTGTGCGAGCGACCACGACACCCTGTCCGCCCTTAGCGCTGAAAATAAATCCTGCTTTGACTACACTCATGATGGCCAGTCCTTTTGCTTGCCGGAGCACATCCCTGGGAATTGCTTTCTCGGGCATTTGCTGAAACTGGCTAATAATCGCGGCGCAGCGATTCACTGTGTCTTGCTCCGTGGCATTAGCCATCGGCACTGCAAGACACGACATCGCAAAAACAGAAAACAATTTTTTCATTGAGTCTTTTTCCTTCGTCAATGCTTATCGCAACGGAATGTTCCTAACGCAATTGAATGTGCGAAGTTTCACAGCCCGTCACACCGGTATTATTCGGCTCGCAGTGCTGTAGTAGGATTCACACGAGTGGCGCGATTGGCTGGGAAGAAACAAGCGAGCAGCGCGGCAGTCGCAAGCATTAAGGTCGCGGTTATAAGCGCCAACGGATCGCTTGGACTTACATCATACAGGATTTTGGCCAGAACCCGTCCTGCCGCGAGTGAAAGAAACAAGCCGGCGCCAACCGCGAGAGCCGTTTGCAGCACTCCTTGCCGCATGATAAGCGCGAATACGTCACGACGATGTGCGCCCAGGGCCATGCGAATGCCGATTTCGCGAGTGCGGCACGCCACGGCGTAAGCTTTCACCCCGTAAACACCTACGACGGCTAAGATCAGTGCAATCGCACCAAAAGCGCCGAAGAGAGTTGCCCCAAGTTTAACGATCCAAAGGTTGGGCGATCTCTCGATCAAGTCGAGAAATGGAGTTATCTGCAGCAGCGGCAGATCAGGATCGATCTGGCGGAGCGTTTGTCGCAGCGTCGGAATAAATGCGGCGACCGCGTGAGGATCCCGAGTGTTGAGTCGCACATGCAGATAAGTCTGGCCGGTATACCCCTGCGCCAACGGCACAAATAAGCGGCAAACGAGCGAATCATTGTCAACACTATGCCGGTGCTTGCTCACGACACCTACGACTTCCATATCGTTAGGCGAACCGTCTTTCGGCGGGTTGGTGTAACGAATGTGCTGACCGATTGGATCTTCGTTAGGGAAAAGTTTTTTTGCCATCTCTTCGTCGATGATCGCCACCCGTCGCGCATCCTTGTTTTGGCATTCGTTCTGGGTGAAATCGCGGCCGCGTAGCAGCTTGATACCTAAGGCTTCGCAATAACCGGGCGTGATCGCGGTGAAAAGCGAATTGACGCTTGGATCCGGCGCTTTCGAATCTTTAGGCATCGCGTCCTTCGTACGGAGAACACGGCGGGCGCTGGTGAAGTCGGAATATGGTAGCATGGTGCCGGTCGCCGATGCGGTTACTCCGGGCAACTCCCGTACACGTCGCACCATGTCGAAGATCGACCGACGTGAATCAGCCGGCCCTTTCTTGATCAAACTGAAATCGAACTCACTGATGATGTCACCAGCCGCGATGAAGCCCGGATTGAGTCCAGCCGCCTTGAGTGCACCGCGGAAGAATAATCCCGCGGCAAAAAGCAACATGAGCGAAAGGGCGATTTGCGCCATCACTGAAATGTGACGCGGCGCGAAGAAACGACTTAAACGGCCGATCCGCGCCGGCTCGCCAACCTGCTCCTTCAGATCCTTAACAAGATCGGCCTTTGTTGCTTTCAATGCCGGGCCAAGGCTGAAAAGCATTGTCGCCATCAGGCAAAACAACAACGTGATTGCAAGCACTGTTGCGTCGGGCCGCAATTTCACCACAAACGAGAAATTCACCGACGCGAGTAGACCGCGCAGCTGTTCGAGTAAAACGTCGTTGCACCAGGCGCTCAGAAAAAGGCCGATCAGGCCACCGCACACGGCCAGCAAAAATCCTTCGCACAACAATTGTCTGACGATCTGCCAACGCGATGCGCCGACAGCCAGCCGCACTGCGATTTCCTTCGAACGCGATGTGCCACGCGCAAGCAACATGTTGGCCAAATTTAAACACGCGATGAGGAGGACCGCTCCGGTCATCGCCATGAGCAATGTCGCGATAAGCGTGAGCGGCCCGTCATCTTCCGGTTGGGTGCTAAGGCCAAAGCGTGCCGGCCTTTGAATTTGTAACTCCCGCATGGCTTCGCTGCCATCCGGCTGAATCGAATTCAAGCGCTGCGCCAACACTGGCAAACGGGCTTTTGCCGCGTCGATCGTCAGGCCGGGATGCATCCGGGCAACGAGATTGAACGTGTAATTTTTCGGGTCCAATACGTCTTGCATGTTTTCGGCATCGCCGAAAGCCGAACCAAGTTGCGACCGAATGCCGATCGGCAGCCAGATGTCCGGCGCGATCAAAGCGTTTGCGCCGCTGAATCCATCCGGCGCGATACCGATCACCGTGTAAGGCTGGCCGTTGATTTGCAGGTTGCTACCGACAAAATCGTCGCGGCCACCGTTGCGTTTCCAGAAGCCGTAGCTTGACACCACCACAGGCATGTTCGCATTCGGTTTACATTCCTCAGCGTTATAAAACCGGCCGCGAAACGGCTGGACGCCGATCATCGGGAAATAATTCTCCGAAGTCAGGAAAGCGAAGCTGCGCCGCATGTCGTGATCGTGCCCAATTCCTGCAACGGCGAACTCGAGTGCGGCGACATCGACAAATACATCTCGGCCCTGCTCTCGCAGTTCGCGGTATTCGTTAAAGGAAAACTGGCGATAATCGTGGCTTGCATTCTGTCGGGCCGTAAACACGTTCACGACTTCGGCAGGCCGAACCGGCACAATAGGCTTCAGCAGCACGCCATTTATCAGTGCGAAAATGGCCGAGTTAACGCCGATCGCTAACGCAAGGGTCAATACCGCGACGGTCGTGAATCCCGGCGTTTTGAGTAACTGCCGCACCGCAAACCTGAAGTCCTGCATCATAAAAATCCTCCTGTGTTTTCGTTGAGATGCAGTCTCGGTTGGATTTGGATTCAAACTTGTGCGTGCGGGATAACGCTGCGGTAAGCAATCTTGCTTTTCATCGCAAAATCACCGTATGCGAACCGGCCCGACCATGGTCGTCCAGCGCTGTGAGCTCGTAATCGCCGGCGGTCGCGGTCCACTCGACAATCTGATTCGGTGCGCCTTTGCCAACGAATTGCTTGCCAGCGAACCAGAAAATCTCACGCACATCGGCCTCAGCTTTGGCGCGTAGCGGAATCGTCTTTTTTGAAGCGAGCAGAATTTCTTTACTGTTCGGAGATACGATTATCGGTTTCTGTCCTGCTCGACTCGCCAGCTCGCTGCCGGTCTCCGGCAGGAATGGAGGCGGAACTCGTCGTGGAATTCCGGCTTGCTCGAATAGCATCAGAAAATCGCCGGGCCAGAATTCGTAAATTTCGCGTTTCAAGTTCCGGGTGCCGTCGTCGATCGGAACCCGCAGGCCGGTGGCGACATCAACCAGCACCTCGCGATGCACATCGCAGGTTTTGATGGGTGATACGCCGGGAATGAACCACCCTTCCACGTGCTGTGTGCAAAACCGGTTCGGGAGATCCCCCGACAACGCGCAGAACTCTACCCGTTTCAAATTTGCTCCCGCGGGTGGTTGATGCGGCACCGCTGGTTCCGGCCATGCCGCGCGCAGAGTATCGACGATCTGAAAAAGCAACGGCGCGGCCGCACTGCTGCCGATAAATGTCGGGTTGCCGCGCCCATCGAAATTTCCAATCCAAACGCCGAGCACGTAATGATCGAATACTGCGATTGACCAGGCGTCCCGAAAACCATGTGACGTGCCCGTTTTCCAATAAACCTGCGCGGTGTGACTTCCATCGGCGCAAT
>JBLMXH010000044.1:0-6445 GCA_050257685.1 Nitrospirota bacterium | reverse complement strand
CTTCGGTTCTCGTTTCCATTCTTTGGCCCCCGGCAGTTAATTCTCACTGGCTTGATTGTTGGAATCGGCGGGCAACTCGGCGACCTTTCGATTAGCATCGTTAAGCGCGACATTGGAACCAAAGACATGGCTGCAACTATTCCCGGTCACGGCGGAATTCTGGACCGGATCGACAGTTTGGTTTATGTGGCGCCATTGTTCATGCACATGGTCGGGTATTATTATCCGCTTCGATGAAACACTGGCGTTACGACTCGGTGCGTGTTGTAGATCAAGCGCCCATCGATCATCTGCGTCAGTTTCCCCGCGAGGCGGACCTTCTCATTTGCGGATTACGCTCGCTTAGCGCGCTGGTTATTCGAGGGTTGCTGCACATCTACAATCGTTTCGAAATCATCGGTCACGAAAATCTGCGGACAAACCGCTCGCTCGTTATCGTCGCGAATCATTGCAGCCACATTGACACACTTTGTCTGCTCGCGGCGTTGCCCCTTCGTAAATTGCATCGCGCGTTTCCAGCAGCCGCGTCTGATTATTTCTTTCAAAGCGTTCCGCGACTTTGGGCTGCTGCGATACTCGTGAACGCGCTGCCGTTTGCGAGACAAGCACGGGTTCGACAAAGCTTGTCGCTTTGTCGGGAATTGCTCGCGGATCCGGGAACCATCCTGATTATTTTTCCTGAAGGCACACGATCAACGACCGGCGAAGTTGGCGAATTCAAATCGGGAATCGGCGCTCTCGTTGCGGGTCGGGACGTCGCAGTTGCGCCGTGCTTTATCAGCGGATCATTTCAGGCATGGCCCAAAGGCAAACGAATGCCGCGCCCGAAAAAAATTCGATTGATCGTTGGAACGCCTCGCAATTATCGCAATCGCAGAACAGATAGGGCCGAGGTTTCTGCGATCGCCGCCGAATTGCGCGATGCGGTGAACCGATTGCGCCCTGCAAATGGAAGCCACTGAAAGAACTTTCAGTAGTTGGGATGGTGCCGAGCTATTTTATCGCTCGTGGATCCCAAATATTGCAGCGAACAAAGCGCTGCTGCTTTTTCACCGCGGTCACGAGCATTCCGGCCGTTGGCAACAAACAGTCGATTCACTAGGGCTCGACGATGTTGCAATCTTTGCCTGGGACGCGCGCGGTCATGGCCGGTCGGATGGCGACCGTGGCGCCGCGAAGAGTCTTCACGACGTGATCAAAGATGTGAATGCCTTTGCGCGCCATGTTTCAGAGAAGTTCCATATTCCGTTCGAAAACATGATCGTGCTCGCGCACAGTCTCGCCGCTGTCACCGTCACAGCCTGGGTCCACGATTATGCGCCGCCGATCCGCGGGATGATTTTGGCGACGGCTGCATTTCACGTGAAGCTCTACATTCCCTTGGCTATTCCGGCACTGCGAATCCTTCGACCGCGGTTCGTAAAGAGCTATGTGAGATCGAAGATGCTCACTCACGATCGCGAACAAGCCGCGCGATACGATTCCGATCCACTCATCTTCCGGCAAATCGCCGTCAACGTGCTCCTCGACCTCCACGACACCGCCAAACGGTTGCTTGCCGATGCCGGGGCGATTCAAACGCCGACGCTGATGATTGGTGCAGGTAAAGATTGGGTTGTAAATCTCAAAGCACAGCAAAAGTTTTTTGATCGCCTTTCGTCAACTCACAAGCGCTTCGAGATTTTCCGGGGCGCTTATCACGCGATCTTTCACGAAACCAATCGTCGCGACGTGATCGGACTGGTCCGCGAGTTCGTTCGAGATTGTTTCGCAAGAGCGGCAACCGGTCATTCGTTGCTAGATGCCGATAAAACCGGATACACGGCGCACGAACATGAATGCTTAAAAAATAATGGCGCTACAAGGTTCGCAATCGCGCGCGCCGCTCTAAAAATCGGGGGGCGATTGAGTCGGGGCATAGAGATCGGCTGGCGTTCTGGTTTCGATTCCGGCCTTTCGCTCGATTACGTCTACAGGAACGAACCGCACGGCCGGAGCCCGCTTGGTCGTCTCATCGACAAATCTTATCTGAATAGCATTGGCTGGCGCGGCATCCGTGAACGCAAAGCGAATCTGAACAAAACTTTGCGAGAATTAATTCTCAAATTACATCGCGAGGATTGCCCGGTGAGAATTCTCGATATTGCTGCAGGTGCCGGCCGTTACGTGATCGAGGCGATCCGCGATATGCCGGAAATTCCGATTGCTGCCACGCTTTGCGATTACAAGCAGGAAAACGTCGAGGCCGTGCGCGCTCTGGCCGATGAGCTAAATGTGAATGGTGCAGTGATCACGCACAAAGGCGACGCGTTCGACCGCGAATCCCTCGCCAGAATTCAGCCGCGCGCCACCATCGGAATCGTTTCAGGGCTATATGAATTGTTCCCATCGAACGAGCCGGTTCTAAATTCGTTGCGCGGATTAGCCGACGCGATTGAGCCTGGCGGTTACCTCATCTACACGAATCAGCCGTGGCATCCGCAGCTCGAATTCATTGCGCATGTCCTCGTTAACAGGGAAGGGGAACGCTGGATCATGCGTCGGCGGACGACAGCCGAAATCGATGAGCTCGTTCGCGCCGCCGGCTTTGAAAAGATCGATATGGAGATCGATCAATGGGGAATGTTCACGGTTTCTGTCGCACGCCGTGGCCGTTAAACGTAGCAAGGCGCTGGTTGTCTCGGTCGGATTATCCATCCTGTTTCTGATCGTTTATGGCGGTTGCAACTGGATCACAGCTCGTCGAGCGAACGTCGGCACCTTGTATTTTGAATGGGAACGCAAGATTCCGTTCGTGCCGTTTTTTATTCTGCCTTACATGTCGATCGATCTTTTTTTTGTTGTTGCGCCATTTCTTTGTCGGGCCGATCGCGAGTTGTCCGTCTTAGTCAAACGCATCGCGACGGCGACTATCGTCGCTGGGATTTGCTTCCTTCTTTTCCCACTGCGGTTCGCATTCACGCGCCCACAGGCTGATGGCTCGCTCGGCTTGGTGTTCGATTGGTTTCGCGGAATGGATGCGCCGTACAATCTGCTTCCATCGCTTCACGCGGCGTTCACTCTAATCCTTTGCGAAATTTATTTTCGGCACACACGGGGTTTTGGACGTCTGGCGACCATGACCTGGTTCGTTCTGATCGCGTTATCGCCAGTTCTTACCTATCAACATCACCTGATCGATATCATTGGCGGCTTTGTCTTGGCCGGATATTGCTTCTACACGTTTCGCGAGCGTACGCCGGCGCTGCCAGTCGTTGCCAATCGCCGCATTGGATCGTACTACGCAGTTGCAACCGCGGTCGTTTTGGTTGTGGCTGCGATTCTTTGGCCACGGGGCGTCCTGCTTATTTGGCCAGCGATCGCTCTAGGCATCGTGGCGATCGCGTATTTCGGAGCGGGACCAGTCATTTTTCACAAGACTGAAGGAAAATTGCCGTGGAGCACGCGGTTTGTGTTGGCGCCTTGTTTACTCGGTCAATCTTTGTCGTTGCTGTACTACCGCAGCCGATGTCCGCCGTGGGACAGGGTGACGCCGGAAATCTGGATTGGCCGCAAACTGGGGTCACGTGCTGCAAAGAAAGCTTTGCGCTCCGGGGTTGTCTCGGTGCTTGATTTGACCGCTGAATTTTCCGAAACGAAACCGTTTCGCGACATCAATTATCGAAATATTCCTGTCTTGGACCTAACTGCTCCGAGCCAGATGCAACTTATGGAGATGAGCGAATTCATCGCGAGTCACTCTCGAGATGGTGCCGTCTATGTTCATTGTAAAATCGGTTACTCGCGAAGTGCAGCGGCAGTAGCCGCTTACCTAATAACGAGCGGCAAAGCGAAGACCGCGGCAGAAGGATTTGCGATGGTTCGCGGGGTTCGACCGTCGGTTATCATTCGATCCGAGGTGCTCTCGGCCTTGTCCGAATTCGAACAGCGACTTCGTTCTACTCCTGCTGGGACGGCTCTTTTGTTCTCGCGTTGAATTGCCGCGCAGCTTCATAATCCCAAACAATTTATGAATTATAACGAATTGATTCAGCTTTACTTCGAGCGTTCAAACGCGATGCAGCAATACTGGAATCTTTACGTCATTATCGTTGGCGGTGTCCTGGCTTTTTCCTCACTGCGTAAACAGCCGGCTGCGATTACTACCGCATTGGTATGCATCTTATTTGCCTTGTTCGCGTACGAAAATCTCGATGCGATGAAAGATACGACGGCGCAACGCTTCGCCACGCTTGAAGCGATTAAACAATTCGATGCTGGTGCCGGCGCCGCTACTCCTTCGAAGCAACTGCACGATCTGCTTGAGCCGACGCTTACCCCTGCGACTTATAACAGTGTGCGCGCTACGCACGTGACTAGCGACATTCTCACCATCATTGCGCTTTGGGCCATGGAATTTCGGCGGCGACGGCTAAGAAGCACAATTCCCGCGCAATAAATCAAACGGGGTTACAGCAGGCGCCGCAGGATCTCAACCGCTTTGTCGACGGGCCGAGCTCCGGCTTGATTCATGCCGATGAACTTGGCCGCGTGCGTAAGGCCCGTCTGCCCCGGAACTGAGCATTTGCCTTTCTTTTGCGACCTTCAGAATACGTGTCCGCAGTGCGGCACGAAATCCTGCTTGATCGTGTAACCCTCGCCGAAGTGATTTGTCATAGTTGCAATAGACTATTCCCTGGAGATTGCTGGGCCATGGTTCATTCTTTGGCTTCAGGATGATTAGAGCGCCTGACTCTCCTTTGTACATTGCAACAGCCATTCCGACTTCGATTAGAACATTCGGGTTCTGACCCGCAAGGTCCATCACGAGAGCGTCTGCGCGTTCAATCCTGTCGCGTAACGTTGAAAGCAGGTTCATACCCTGTCGTCCTCGCAATCGATGAAGCCGAATATCGAGCTTGTGTTCACCGGGTGATGCGCAGACGCGGGAGTGGCACTCATCAATGACCTTCTTAATCAGACTTCTGAGGAATGCCCATCGTCGGTCTTGCCTCATCGGCACGGTGGATTCCCCCCTCTTGCTCCAGGGAGACGAGACATAGATCTCGATGGGTCTTGGCGTGACGGAGCCGGTGTTCTCCACGTTCGGTGACTGAACTAACAAACCGTGCGCAAGTTCCGCGCGTGTTTCGTTGGTATGGCTAAAGCAAAAACGATGGAAGACGACAACGCCTAACGCCGTTTTCTCCGGCTACCCCCGCGTTTTCGAGAAGCGGTCGACGACGAAGATGCTCTTTTAGTTCGCGCTTTGTTGCGTGACTTTGCCACCTTCGAACGGGTCGACGGCCGTCGTTTTACGATACTGCGAGAACGGGCACGATTTTTGCGCGACCGAGTGCCTGATTTTTTCAATTGTCGCTTCGCCTTTCCTTTCACGACTTTCGTTTTCCTAACGACCTTCCGCAGAGTTCTCGCACTCGGCTGTCCGAGGCGTCGACCTTTGGCAGCTTTTGCTGCAAGAGCACCCGCCACTCCACCTACAACGGCGCCAATTGGTCCTGCGATACTGCCCACCGCCGCGCCGGCGACGGCACCAGCGGTCGACTTTGGAATGGGCGGAATTTCGATGTTCTCTGAGGACTGCGAAGTTTCTCCGCTTTGCTGATCTGAATCCGGGATGCTCATAAGATTTGTAATGTTTTGACCCGACTACAGATGTACTTCGCATGAGAGGCAGCAAATAGGGGTAAGAAACCGTGGATCACGTTTGACTTGGCTGATCTATCTAATACTGTTCGCGCTCGCTCCCTCGCCAGAATCTCCCTTGAATGAATAAAATCCGAAACATCGCCATTATTGCGCACGTCGACCACGGTAAGACGACGCTCGTGGATCAACTACTGCGCCATTCAGGCACGTTTCGTTCCAATCAGCAGATCGAAGAGCGCGTAATGGATTCGATGGATCTTGAGCGTGAAAAAGGAATAACGATTCGCGCGAAGAACGCGTCTGTGCAGTGGCACGGCTATCGTATCAATATCGTCGATACACCCGGCCACGCCGACTTTGGTGGCGAGGTTGAGCGGATCATGAAAATGGTGGATGGCGTGTTGCTCGTCGTCGACGCTCACGATGGCCCCCAGGCGCAGACGCGTTTCGTCTTGCGCAAGGCGCTGGAAAACAAACTCAAGCCGATTGTCGTCATCAACAAGATCGACCGTGAGAACGCCAACCCGCACAAGGTGCTCGACGCGGTGTGGGATTTGTTCGGTTCGTTGCACGCCACCGACGAACAGATGGACTTTCCGGTGATCTATGCCAGCGCCAAAGACGGATTTGCCAAGGTGCAAATGGACCACGTGAGCGGCACGATGGAGCCCTTGTTTGATGCGATTATCAAACACATTCCTCCGCCGCGCGCCCACGCCGGTGAAGGCTTTGTCATGCTCGTGGCGAACCTCGATTACTCTGACTACCTCGGGCGAATCGCGTTCGGGAAAATCTA
>JBLMXH010000043.1:0-9566 GCA_050257685.1 Nitrospirota bacterium | reverse complement strand
TTAGGCGCTCGATTTGCCGTTGCAAAACGATTTTCGGGTGATACTCGTTGTCCCGTTATGGCTGACTTGATCAAACAAAGCGAGCTCAAGGATCGCATGAAAAAAATCCCGGAATGGGAATTAGAGAAAAACCAGATCGAGCGCACTTTCGAATTCGATGATTTTGTCGATGCGATCGATTTTGTGGACAGGGTTGCTGAGGTGGCTGAGGAAGAAGAACATCACCCCGACATAGATATCCGCTACAACAAAGTCCGTCTGGTGCTTTCAACGCACAGCAAAGGGGGTTTAACCGAACTGGACTTTAATCTGGCGGAACGAATCGATACCTTGGAGGAATAACCGACGGGAATCCCAGATCCCAATATCCAGGATCCAAAGATTCCAGCTCTCAATCAGGAACGTAGGAGTCGTTAAAGGACGGCTTCGGGATTGGAAGTTCGAGATTGTTAGGGATTTGGGTATTGGAACTTTGGAAGTTCCCATCAAGGGGGCGACCTTCGTCGGCGTCGATAAACTGGAATGAGGTCTGAATCTCCGAACGATCGGACATTCCTGCTTCAGCTTTCCGCCGTGACACCATTTCCGAAACCTCGTCGTTCCAGCCGAGCTTCCGCATGAATTCGTTCCAAACGTAGACGTCGTTTTCAGATGGTCTGCGCCCGACCGTAAAGCACCACTCCAGAATTGCCTCATCGGTGCCGCCTTGTTTCACGCGTTCGATCACCTGATCGTAGTCAACGTGGAGAAACTTCACGCATTTTTCATCGAAGCCCTTTCCCAGGTTAGCGTGATAATCTGACGGCAATTCACCCTTCGTATGCAGCCGGATTTTATCGAGCATTCGCCCGAAGTAAAAAAGTCCGCCGATTTTTTCTGAGGGACTGCGCAAAGAAACCCGGGCCATGAAATCAAGTTTGGGCTTTCTCTGACGACCTTCAAGTGTGCGCGGCAAAACCTGATCGGCCTGTGGCCCCGGAGGAGCATTTAGTTATTGCACGACGGCGCACGAATGTGTTGTCGTTCTCGTGACAATGAAGGAGCGTTACTTCGATGATTTGAAAGCAGGAGACCGGTTCAAATCCCAGCCGCTGACAGTGACAGAAAAAGAGCTCGTCGAGTTCGCCCATAAGTTTGATCCGCAAATGTTTCATCTTAGTCGGAGGCGCGCGGAGAGAAGTATTTTTAAAGGACTGATTGCGAGTGGCTGGCACACGGCAGCTATGAGCATGCGGCTGTTCGTCCGAACGTTGAACTTCGCCGAGGGCGCAATCGGGCTCGGCGTAGATGAACTGCGGTGGCCCAATGCGGTGCGACCCGGCGACGTCCTCAATGTCGAGACTGAGATTGTTGAATTGCGCGCATCACGATCACGGCCGGGTCATGGAATCATTCGCTTGCGCAATGTGACGACCAATCAGCGCGGCGAAGTTGTGCAAACGATGCTGGCGAGCGCGATGGTGCCGAGGCGCGCTACGACCACCGGATGAAGCCGGTGTGTCCTCGCATCGCGTTAGCATGATCAATTAGCGGCTCAGTTCTGCGCGTTCAGATTTACAACCCGCTCGCTGCGATTGCTAGATTGAAGTCATCCGGCAGCGAGGCTTCAAAACTCTTCCATTCCCTGGTTCGCGGATGCTGAAACCCCAGCTTCCATGCGTGTAGCATCTGCCGCGGAAAATCTTTAGCGAACTTCGGGGCGTACATTTTGTCACCCAACACGGGATTGCCGAGATGATGCAGATGCACTCGAATTTGATGCGTGCGGCCACTGTGCAATCTGCATTCAACCAGACTCGCCTGCTCACTGGAGCGAAGAACGCGGTATTCAGTTTTGGCCGCGCGACCGCGGGGTGAACTCACGCTCATTCGTTGCCGATGCACCGGATGTCGGCCAATTTTGTTCTCGATTACACCCGCCTGGTTCCGCAATTTTCCAGCGACCAGAGCGAGGTAAATCTTTTCTACCGTGCGCGCAGTGAACTGCTTTGATAATTCGCGATGCGCTGCGTCGTTTTTTGCTACGACCAGGCAGCCGCTTGTTTCCTTGTCAATACGATGAACGATGCCCGGTCGTTCTTTCCCACCGATGCCTGACAACGTGGAGCAGTGGTGTAGCAAGGCATTGACTAATGTGTGTTCGCGCTGGCCCGCACCCGGATGCACAGTCATTCCGGCTGCTTTGTTGATGACGATCAGATCGTCGTCTTCGTACAGAATCGTTAACGGAATTGCTTCCGGCTCAGTTTGGATCTTTTCGGGTGGAGGTTCTGTGACTTCGATTTCGTCTCCGAATCGTACAGACTGGTGCGGCCGCATAGTTGCGCCGCGAACACGTACAAAACCGGCACGGATCAATTGCTGAATGCGAGAGCGCGAGAATTCCGGAAGGGACTTGACCAGAAAAAGATCAAGCCGCATCCGGGCAAGTTCTTTTGTCACGACCAATTTGAACGTTGCCACTGCGTCGTTTTTTGTTTTCACCGTTGCATCGGCCATTCTTTTGCCCTCAAACTCGTCAATGTTACAGTCGATTTCCATGTCGTTCGAAGGAGGCTGTTCATGACCCCGACGTGTTGGATCTGCGGTGCCGTGCTCGACGCCGGCGGCTATGAACCGCTGGTGCGAGTCGTCTGCCGCAACTGCGGTCAAAAAAATCTGCTGCAACGAACCTTCGATCATTTTGTGCCTGTGGAAACATTGGGTGCTGGTGGAATGGGCACAGTGTACAAGGCGCGCGATACACAACTGGAACGGTTCGTCGCGCTCAAATTGTTGCACACGGATCTTAGTAGCGAAGCGGATCGTGATGCTCAATTGCAACAAGAGGCGCGCATTGCAGCCTCTGTGAATCATCCCAATGTCGTGCAGATATTCTCGTTGGGAATGGACCACGGCCAGTTCTATGTGGTGATGGAGTTGATCGATCACGGAAGTCTTGACGATCTCATTGAATCGCAGGGCCGGATTCCGGAACACCAGGTGCTCGATATTGGGATCCAGATCGCGAGAGGACTACGCGCAGCTCAACGAAAGGGTTTGATTCATCGAGATGTGAAGCCGGCCAATATTTTGTTCGTGGATGAACAAGCGGCGAAGATTGGCGACTTTGGTCTCGCTGCCTTTGCGACGCACAATCCACACAGTGACAGTGTGATCTGGGGGACGCCGCCATATGTCGCGCCAGAAAGATTGTGCAGCCAGCCCGAGGACGTTCGCAGCGACATTTACAGCCTCGGCGCAACGCTGTTCCATGCGGTTGCAGGGAAACCGCCAATCGACAGCAGCACGAATTCCGCGACGGAGTTGCGCGAATTGAAGCAGTACCCCTCGGCGTTGCGGAGTATCGCACCGGATGTGTCTGCGCTGACTGCGCGTCTGTTGCAACGAATGATCGCGCCCGATCCGGCCCAGCGTTTTGCTTTCTACGATGATCTTCTGGCCGAACTTGATGCGGCTCGACGAGCATTTGAGCTTGCCGAGGGTAGGCGACGCTCATCGCGCTGGCCCTTCTCTCGATTTTTTCGGCACAACTGAAACGTCTGAACAAACGTCAGGCGTGGGGGTCAGACTCTACACGAAGCGTTGCCACGAAGCCCCTTTGACTCGATGTTTATTTTCACATGGCACAA
Organism: Nitrospirota bacterium; assembly: GCA_050257685.1. Lineage (GTDB taxonomy): Bacteria > Verrucomicrobiota > Verrucomicrobiia > Chthoniobacterales > UBA10450 > Udaeobacter. Next base: position 5,934 of record JBLMXH010000043.1, on the reverse strand, counting down.
AATCCACCACCGCCGACACCACCATTTCCTTCGCCCGAAGAGTTGAAGTCCAAAATCACCGAGTTCATGAAACAGAACTTCGGCGACCGCATCTCAGTCGCGACAATTACCGAACCGGAGCCGGCAATCGCAGAGGAGGACGAAAAGCCGGAGAACATCGAGCAAAGGGAATTCGAGTTCCATCTGCTGCCGCGCGACATCAAAGCTCATCTCGACCGATTCGTAATCAAACAGGACGAAGCGAAGAAAGTATTGGCGATAGCCGTTTGCGATCATTATAACCACGCCAATTACCTCCGTCGACTCGAGAAAGAGGATCCGAACCGCGCCCAGGAAGTTGAATACATAAAACAAAACGTCATCCTGGTCGGACCAACAGGCGTCGGTAAGACGTATCTGATCAAGCACATCGCGGATTTGATTAAAGTTCCGTTTGTAAAAGCGGACGCTACGAAGTTCAGCGAGACTGGTTATGTCGGGGGTGATGTAGAGGATCTGGTGCGCGAACTGGTGCACAAAGCTGACGGCGACGTGAACCTCGCGCAATTCGGCATCATCTATATTGATGAGATCGACAAGATCGCGTCGGCCGGAAATTTGATAGGGCGTGACGTCAGCGGCCGCGGCGTGCAGACCACGCTGCTGAAGCTGATGGAGGAAACCGAAGTGCCGGTGCGCAGCATGAATGATCTTCAAGCTCAATTGCAAGCGGCCTTCGAATTTCAAAGGCGCGGCAAAGCCAAACGCGACACGATCAACACCCGTCACATTCTGTTCGTCGTTAGTGGTGCGTTTGAGAAATTGAAAGAACAAGTGGCGCGGCGTGTCCGCCACGGTCAGATCGGGTTCAGCGCGCAACCGGTTGAAGTAATGGATAACGACTTGTTCCAGCACGTCACGACAAAGGATTTCATCGAATATGGGTTCGAGCCGGAATTCATCGGGCGTTTGCCGGTACGCGTTGTTTGTGAGGACCTCGACGCAAACGATCTATTCGACATCATGAAGTATTCCGAGGGCAGTTTGCTCCGGCAATATGAGCGTGCGTTTCGCGCATACGGGATTGAAATCAGCTTTGAGGATGAAGCGTTGCGTTTGCTGGCAGCATCGGCGTCGACGGAAAAAACCGGCGCGCGCGGATTGCTGACCGTTTTTGAGCGATTATTCCGGGATTACAAATTCCATCTGGCCGGGTCGGGGCTCACTCAATTGCGTGTTAGCGCGGCGCTCGTTCGGGAGCCACGACGCATTCTCGAGCAACTAATGGCCGAGGGACACAAGCTCGAGGCGCAAATGCTCGAAGCTGGAGCGCGCGAATTCGCCGACAAATTCAGCGGGGAACATGGATTAGAAATTATTTTCGACGAGAGTGCGATCCGTCGCCTGGTGGAACGCGCGCAGGCCGAGCGCATGACCATGAACGATCTGTGCGCGCATTTATTCAAAGATTACCAATTCGGATTGAGCCTCATCAAAAAGAATACAGGTAGAACACAGTTTGTTCTCAATGATGCGGCGATCGATGCTCCGGACAAATTTCTGAGTGAGCTCGTGGTGCAGTCTTACTATCCAGCTGCATCAGCGCCTGTCCTGAATGCTTCGCTGGAGAACACTTCGGGTAAATCTGCCGGTGATGATAGTGATTCCGCCAGGCATAGCGATGCAGGCGGGCAAAACGCCTGATCGTCATGAAGCGTTCGCTGATTACAACGCTCATCATTGGAGTCGCCGTTGCGGTGATTGTCGGAGCGCTGCATGCGACCAAAGTCATCGCTGGGTTTGAGGCCATTGCGGCGCAGCTCGTCACCGATTATGCAAGCGCGACAAAGGTGCTCGGCGAAAAATGGCAATACGCCTTCGTGCTGGTGATCGCTCTCGGCGTCGCGTGGCTTAGCTTGAGCAGCGTGCCGCGGTGGCGCGCCTGGTTACTCATCGGATTACTGCTAGTTGAACTGTTTGGCCTCGCCTGGGTTTGCTCGCTTTACCGGGTATTCTTTCAACCGACCCCGTCAATCCTCGCGCTCGTATTTGCATTGCTGGCCGCAGAAACTTGGTCAGCTTTTTTGCATCGGAACCGCTCACACCTGATCCGCACACTGTTTGCCGACCGCGTATCCAACGAGCAATTTCGCCGTCTTAGCGACGCGAGGATATCATTCGATGCCGGGCCGAAAACGTACGATGTAAGCGTCGTGGTATGCGACATCGGCAACAAGCTCACGTTTGCGGAAGGCGGCGAACCGGCCGCGTTCACCGAGGTCACGGCAAAATTCATCCGCGACACGGCTGCGCGCTTGGTGGAACAAGGCGCGTACCTGCAAGCGGCCGACGGAGAAGGAGTCGTGGGCGTCTTTGGATTTCCTGCGCCCGATCCGGAACACGCGCAAAAAGCAACGCGCGCTGTTCTCGATATGATTAAGAATCCTCGCGAACGCGGTGAAGATAAGGAGATGGCTCGAAGCTGGGACATGCGGACAGGAATCAGCTCCGGTGCGATTATTGCCGGCGCACTACAAGAAAGCAGTCGCCCGTTGCTTCTGGCGAGTGGTGAGCCGATCGACCTCGCTCGCAGATTCTGCGCCCTGAATCGCTTCTACGGATCCAAGGCGTTGATGGACACACTGACTTTTGATCGAGTGAGTGAAGCTGTCGTCGCGCGCCCGATCGATTTTGTGAGCGGAGTGAATTCGCATGACCGGCTTGAGGTTTACGAACCACTTTGGCTTGCAGCTGAAGCCGGACCAGAACGTGTCGCGCAGCGCGACTCGTTTTGGAGCGCGGTAGTTCTGTATCGAGAAAAGCGCTGGGCGGAAGCATATGCCGAATTCCAAAAGGCGCGCGGCTCGGAAAACGAAGAGGATCCGCCGCTGGAATTTTATTTGCGCCGACTCGAGCCACTCATTCTGCAACTGACGCAATGGCCGGTGGAGTGAGCTTGGCGCGCCGCGGACGGCTCGGCGAGCCGTCCCTACCAGGTATGACATGAGAAAGACAGAATATCCTGCAGCGATCCGGGATTTAATTGCGCAGCTGCGGCAGATGCCGGGTGTCGGTCCGCGTTCCGCGGAGCGGATTGCACTGTGGATGGTACGCGCACGAGGCGATCAACCCGAGCAGATTGCGCGCGCGATCACGGATACGCGTCACTCTATACGCGCTTGCAATTTGTGCGGATTTTTTGCTTCCGCTGAAATTTGCGAAATTTGTGCGGACTCGTCGCGCTCCACTGAAATCCTCTGCGTCACGGAACAACCGACTGACATTCTTCCTCTGGAAAAGACCGGTGCATTTCGCGGCAGGTATCATGCGCTGGGCGGAAAGATTTCGCCCCTCGATCATATCGCTCCCGAAGATTTGCGCATTAAGGAATTGCTGGATCGCATCGATCGGGAAAAGGTTTCGGAAATTATCTTTGCGTTGGCGGCGGATGTGGAAGGAGAAGCCACCACGAATTACATCGTTGACCTTTTGAGGAGTAAGCCAGTCGCGCTCACCCGCATCGCCCGCGGCATTCCAGCCGGAGGCGGTCTGGAATCAGCGGATGAATTAACGCTCTCAGCCGCGTTGTCCGGACGAACAAAGCTACAATAATCAGCGCGCTTCGTCGGAGGCAGTTTACGAGATCGATATTTCATTAACACCGTGCTTCAGCGCGGTGGGCGACCACCATCAGCGCACAAAGCCGTTTAAACGGCTTCTTCTGCTCGACACACCGACTACACCTGGCTGAAGCCAGGTGTTAATGAAAATGGCCATGGCCGGTTCGACGGCGATTTAACTTTTTTAACGTTTGTAACGCTGTAACTTTTGCTCGAAATGTCCTGCGCGAAAATCGATCCAGCCCTGCATCAGGCCCAGAAGCCGCCCTGGATTAAAGTGCGGCTGCCGTCGAATCCGGTTTTCTTCTCAACCAAAACGCTCATTTCCGACTTGCGATTGCATACGGTTTGTGAGAGCGCGCAATGCCCAAATCGCTGGGAATGCTGGAGCCAGGGCACTGCTACCTTTATGATCGCGGGCGACCGTTGCACGCGCGCATGCGGATTTTGCGCCGTAACGACAGCGAAACCTTTTGCGCTGGAAGAAGATGAACCAAACCGTGTCGCCGAGGCAGTGAGGCGGATGAATTTAAAACACGTTGTGGTTACTGCCGTCGCTCGTGACGATCTGAAGGACGGCGGGGCGGATCATTTTGCGCGGACGATCACAGCGATTCGCCAAATGGATGCTTCAATCATCATCGAAGTGCTCGTGCCCGATTTCCACGCGGACGAGTCGTGCATCCAGACGGTTCTCAACGCCGGGCCGGACATCTACAATCACAACATGGAAACCGTCGAACGGCTTACGCCCATGGTGCGTTCGCGCGCAAAGTATCGCATATCGCTTCAAGCGTTGGGGCGCGCAAAGGAACTGTCGTCCCGCACTGGCGGGATTGTGACAAAGAGTGGCGTAATGCTGGGCCTCGGCGAAAACGAAACCGAACTGTTCCAGACCATGGACGATTTGCGCGAGGTCGGCTGTGAAGTCTTGACGATGGGCCAGTATCTCCGTCCCAGTCCGAAGCATTTGCCCGTTGTCGAATACATCACACCTGAGCAGTTCGATTACTACGGCGACATCGCACGGAGAAAAGGTTTTCTTTATGTCGCGTCCGGGCCTCTGGTCCGCAGCTCTTATCACGCGGCCGATTTTCATCCGGTGGTCCGCCGCTGATCGCGCGGACACGAACAACCGTTCCGCTGCAGCGCCCACTGTCCTCAGCGGATTGCATGGTTCAAATCCGTCAGTTTTCTGTGCTGAGGACCCCACAGGCTACAGCATTACGCTTGCAATCATCGTCATTCCGAGCGAAGCGAAGCGCAGTCGAGGAACCCCCGCGGAATTCCTTTGAGCTTTCGCAACGGGATGTCCCGACTTCGCTCGACATGACAGAAAATATTCGATCGCAAACCGCCGCGGTGATTCCCGCGTATCAGGACGAGAAACACATTGGCAACATCGCGCGTCGCACCCGCGACCGGCTGGATCATGTTCTCGTTATTGATGACGGCTCAACCGATCAGACGGAACAACGCGCACGCGAAGCCGGCGCCGAAGTCATCGTTCATGCTCAAAATCAGGGTAAAGGCGAAGCAATCAAAACCGGACTCGCGCACTGGCTTGCCGCCGGGAATGCATCGAGACGCGAACAAACGGAACAAATCACGTGGGTGGTTCTTCTGGATTCTGATGGTCAACATCTGCCCGAAGAGATCGACCGATTTTTGTTGGCAGCATCCTCGGTGACAGCACCGACGTTTTTCATTGGCAACCGCATGGACGACGTCGCTCGCATGCCTTTTGTACGGCGTGTCGTGAACCGTTATATGAGTGGTGAGATCAGTCGCCTTTGCGGCCAGAAGATTCCGGACACGCAGTGTGGTTATCGCATGCTACATCGACAGATAATTCCAGACATGCTCGGAGGTGGACACCGATTTGATTACGAGACTGAAGCCCTTATCATCGCCAGCCGAAAAGGGTACACCATCGATTCAGTGCCCATCTCAACTGTTTACACCGACCAGGTGAGCAAGATCCATCCGTTGCGCGATTCGTTTCGATTTTTCAAATTGATGCGGCGTTACAAAGCGAACGGCGCTTAACGCAACTCGCAGCGCCACGGCAGGTTACGCGGAAAACGCTTGACAGATTAGCTTGGTTTTTCGTAAGCCATTTTTCCTAAGACAACTTGCCTGAAACACTGGGCAAGTTCCTGAACCTCCACACCTCATGAAAAAGAAATCTGCCTCACAATCAGCACTTGCCCGTCGTAGCCTCGGCCAAGGCGCGTTCTTCAATCCCCGCGCGTTAATCTGTCTTTTCGCGGTGCTGTGCGGCGTCTTTCTAGCGCTGGCCGGCTTGGACGTACTGTCTGCGCCAGCTGCCGAT
>JBLMXH010000042.1:0-20523 GCA_050257685.1 Nitrospirota bacterium | reverse complement strand
GAGCGGGCTGCCTGGATCATCTGCTCGCGAGTGCGATCGAATTTGTTGAAGAAGCGGTTGCAGAAATAGACCGTCGCATCGTACACGATCAGTGCCTTTTGGTACGAGAGCAGATCCTGATAGCCACCGTGCGGCGGGATAAACCCGCTGCTCGCAACGTCTTTCGTCTCTTTCGTCTCTTTGGTCCCTCGCCGATCCACGCACCGGATTTACCGCATTATGACGCCGCGGTCGAGGGCTCACTCCTGGGATAACTCTTCAGCGCGCGCGTGTATTGTGCGCGCTCGAATGCCGTCGGATCCGGGCAGTTTTTCTGACTCATGATCCCTTTGATTTGATCCACCGATTCGTACTCGTGCTCCTCTATCCATTCGCGCATTTCGCGTTCGAGTACCCGAATGTGATCAATACCGTAGCGCAGCAGGACTGAACACAACATCGTGACATCCGCGCCGGCCATTATCATCTTCAAAGCATCAATGCCGTGATAAATTCCACTGGTCGCTGCGAGATTTGCGCCGATCCGCCCGTATAAAAGTGCAATCCAGCGCATCGGAAGACGCATCGCCATCGGCGTGCTAAGTAGTACGTTCGGGCTGACCTCAAGCGTCTCCAGTTCGATATCCGGCTGGTAAAAGCGATTGAATAACACGAGCGCATTGGCGCCCTGCTCGTCGAGACGTCGGGCGAACCGTGAAAAGTTGGTGAAATACGGACTGAGTTTCACTGCCACCGGGATTTTCAACAGACGTTTGACTGACGCGACGATGCTTAAATATTCAGTCTCGATATCATTCGCCGTTCGGTCCGGATCTATCGGTACATTGTAGATGTTCAATTCCAAGGCATCGGCGCCGGCTTTTTCAATGAGCCGTGCATATCGTTGCCACCCGCCGAAGGTCGAACCGTTCAAGCTGCCGATGATCGGAATGCGCACCGCCTCTTTCGCTTTCGCGATATGATTGACGTACGCCTCCGGATCGATTTTGAAGTCCGGTTCGTCGGGATATTCACCGAGCGCATCGCGCGAGAACTCACCACCATTTCCAGAACTGCGGCGCACGGGAAGATTTGTCGGACGAAGTTGTTCCTCAAACAGCGAATGGAACACCACAGCCGACGCGCCTGCGTCTTCCATCCGTTTGATGTTGTCGAGCTTTTCGGAGAGTGGCGACGCCGACGGGACGAGCGGCGTCCGTAGTTTCAAACCAAGATAAGTAGTCGCAAGTTTCATGTGAAATTACCTCCAAAGCTGACGTAAGGGTGTCTGTTATTGCCGAAATCATAGTCGTTGCCGGGTCCGGCGATGTACCTCAGTTGCGTTTTGCTGTGCAGTTATTGCTCTGTTTTCGACAAACAACATAGTTTGACGCGCGATGATTCGGATCCGTGTGCGGACCTGTGGCAGGTCTCGATCGAATGCTGTTCCGGTAGCAGGAAAAACGGCCCACACGGCCGTGGCTGCATCGTCTCTCGCGTTCGTTCCTAAACGTCCGCTGCGGGATATGTCTCGAGGGCGCGCATGTACTGGGCGCGTTCGAATGCGCTGGGGTCAGGACAATTTTTTTGGCTCATGCTGCCTTTAAGTTGTTCGACCGATTCGTACTCGTGTTCTTCCATCCACTCGCGCATCTCGCGTTCGATGACGCCAATGTGTTCGATGCCCCGACGCAGGAGAATTGAGCAAAGCATCGTCACGTCCGCACCAGCCATTAACATTTTGAGCGCGTCGGTCGCACGGTGGATTCCACTTGTGGCCGCCAGACTTGCACCAATGCGTCCATAGAGCATGGCGATCCAGCGCATCGGCAACCGCATCGCCATCGGCGTGCTGAGCAGTATGTTGGGTGAAATCTCCAGCGTCTCCAGTTCGATGTCCGGTTGATAAAAACGATTGAACAGCACCAACCCATCGGCGCCGTTTCGGTCAGCCTCGCGTGCGAACCGTGCGAAGTTAGTGAAGAATGGACTCAACTTTATTGCGATCGGGATTTTCACCTCCGCTTTGATCGCAGCAAGGATGCTCAAATAATGCGCTTCGATGTCTTCCCCACGAATGTCGGGATCACTCGGAATCGAATAAATGTTGAGTTCAAGCGCGTCAGCGCCGGCTTCTTCGATCTGCCGGGCGTATGCCAGCCAGCCGCCAAAAGTGCTTCCGTTGAGGCTCCCGATGATCGGGATATCCACCGCGGCTTTTGCCTGCGAAATGTGTTCGAGATACGCTTCCGGACCAATCTTGAACTCGGGACGGGCGGGAAAATAGCTCAGTGATTCGGCATAAGATTCCGTACCCTGCTCAAGATAAAATTCCAAGTCGTGATGATCGCGGCGAATTTGCTCTTCGAATAACGAATGGAACACCACCGCCGCAGCGCCTGCGTCCTCCATTCGTTTAATGTTCTCGATCTTTTCAGAAAGCGGCGATGCCGACGGCACCAGCGGCGTTCGCAATTTAAGGCCGAGATATCTGGTCGTTAGGTTCATGAGTTGGGTATCGGGTTGAATTTCCTCGTCGCGAGAAAATCGTACAATTCGCGGCGGGCGTTCACGTCCGCCTGCGCCTGTGCCAGCAATCCCTTTGCGGCGCGCGGTTCGCTTTTCTCGAGAATCTTGAATCGCTGTTCGAGCTTGAAATAATCCGCGATTTTCACCCGCGGCGAGGCGGAATCGACCTGCAGTGGGTTTTCTCCCAGACCGAGCCGCTCAGGATTGTAACGATATAGCAGCCACTGTCCGGTGTTCACTGCCACTTTCTGGTTTTGCATCGCCGTGGTCATGTTGATCCCGTGCGCAATGCAATGGCTGTAAGCAATGATGACCGCCGGGCCATTGTATGCCTCCGCTTCCAGAAACGCTTTTAAGGTGTGCTCGTCTCGTGCACCCATTGCGACTGAGGCGACGTAGATCGTGCCATACGTCATCGCCATCAGTCCCAGGTCTTTTTTCGGCGCGCGTTTCCCACTGGAGGCGAACTTTGCTACCGCCGCGCGTGGTGTCGATTTTGAGCATTGGCCGCCGGTGTTTGAATAAACTTCTGTGTCGAGCAGAAGGACCTTCACGTTGCGACCGGTGGCGAGAACATGATCGAGGCCGCCGTAACCGATGTCGTAACCCCAACCGTCTCCGCCGACGATCCACACGCTCTTGCGCACAAGCGTGTCGGCCACGGCGAGCAAGCGTTTTACTGTAGCGGCGGTCTCTGACCGCCGATCTCGCATTGTTGATTGAAGTCTCCGCTTCAATTCGGCAACGCGTTCGCGCTGATCGTAAATGTCCGCTTCGTCGCGCTGCCGCGCGTTCAAGATGTCCGTAACAAGTCCGCGTCCGATTTGAGGCGACAACTGTTGGAGCAGTTCGCCGGCGAACTCCTGTTGCTTGTCGAGTGACACGCGGAATCCAAGTCCGAATTCCGCGTTATCTTCGAACAACGAATTTGCCCATGCCGGGCCGCGTCCATTTCCATCTTTGGTGTACGGGGTAGTCGGTAAATTGCCTCCATAAATGGAGGAACATCCGGTCGCGTTAGCGATGATCAACCGATCGCCAAAAAGTTGGGTGAGCAACTTGATGTAGGGCGTCTCGCCGCAACCTGCACACGCTCCCGAAAATTCAAAAAGCGGCTGTTGCACCTGCATTTTGCGCACGTGGTCAGTGGAAATCTGGCGGCGATCCAGTTCCGGAATTGAAAGGAAGAAATTCCAATTGGCCCGCTCAGTTTCGCGCAACGGAAACTGCGGTTGCATGTTGATCGCTTTCAAGCGGGCTTCGGATTTGTTGCGCGCCGGGCAAACATCGACGCAGATCCCGCAGCCGGTGCAATCTTCCACCGCCACTTGCAGTGTGTATTTTAAGCCTTTCCATTCGGGCAACCTCGCCTCTGCCGACTTGAACAAGGAAGGCGCGCCTGGGAGAACAGTCGCGTCATAAGCTTTGCTTCGAATGACTGCGTGCGGGCAAACGAAGACGCATCTGCCGCACTGGATGCATACTTGTGGATCCCACACCGGCACTTCGCTCGCCAGATTCCGCTTCTCGAACTGCGTCGTGCCCGTCGGATAGGTGCCGTCGTTAGACAACGCGCTCACTGGCAGGGCGTTTCCGCGGCCAGCAATGATCTCGCGGACGAACAGCGGCGCGCCGCCATGCTCGCCGTTTGGTTTCGGAGAACGCGGCGTAACTGCGGCCGGAATTGGCACCTCGTATAAATGCGCCAGCGTTTCATCCACCGCCCGCAAGTTCTTCTCCACAATTTCTTCGCCTTTCTTCGCATACGTTTTGTGGATCGATTCTTTGATCTGAGCGATGGCCTGCTCGGGCGGAAGCACGCCGGAAATGGCAAAAAAGCAGGTTTGCATCACGGTGTTGATGCGGTTCCCCATGCCGCTGTCGTGCGCGACCTTGTGAGCGTTGATGACGAAAAATCTCGCGCCGGTCTCAATCAGGCGCCGCTGTGCATCCTCAGGCAGATGTTCCCAAACTTTGTCAGGCCCGAACGGCGAGTTGAGCAGGAAGGTACCGCCGGGCGCGAGATCGTTCAGCACGTTATAGCTCTCCAGAAAGAGCGGCTGATGACAGCCGATGAAATTCGCCTTTGTGATTAGGTAACTGGAACGGATTGGCCGTGGTCCGAATCGAAGATGTGAAACGGTGATCGCGCCCGCCTTTTTCGAATCGTAAACGAAATAGCCCTGCGCGAAATAACTCGTGTTCTCGCCGATGATTTTGATCGATTCCTTGTTTGCGCCCACGGTGCCGTCCGATCCGAGGCCGAAGAACTGCGCACGCACGACATCGTCCGGTTCGATGGAGAAATTAGAATCGAAATTGAGGCTCGTGTGCGAGACATCATCATCGATTCCGACTGTGAAATGATTTTTCGGCGAAGCTTGCGCGAGATTTTCGAACACTCCTTTGATCATCGCGGGCGTGAATTCTTTCGACGACAAGCCGTAGCGGCCGCCTACTACTCGCACCTCACTGCGGCCTTCCTCGTGAAGCGCATTTACGCAGTCGAGATAGAGCGGTTCGCCTCCTGCTCCCGGTTCTTTCGTGCGGTCGAGAACAGCAATGCGCCGCACATTCCGCGGCAACATTTTTACGAACGCCGTAGCATCGAATGGCCGATACAGTCTCACCTTCAAAACGCCGACTTTTTCGTTTTGCGTGTTGAGAAAATCGACAGTTTCGTGCACGGCTTCGCAACCTGAACCCATCAGAACGATGACGCGCTCGGCATCCACTGCGCCGTGATATTCGAACAGCCCGTATCGCCGTCCGGTCAACTCTGCGAAACGGTTCATCTTGCTTTGCACAATGTGCGGACATGCCGCGTACAGTGGATTCACCGTCTCGCGTGCCTGGAAATAGACGTCCGGATTCTGCGCCGTGCCGCGGATCACGGGATGATCGGGCGATAACGCTCGCGCACGGTGCTCAATCACGCGTTCTTCATCGATCATTTCAAGCAGTATCTCGTTAGGCAAAGTGACGATTTTCGCGATCTCATGAGAAGTGCGGAACCCATCGAAGAAATGCAAAAACGGAATACGCGATTCGAGCGTGGCCGCGTGGGCAATCAACGCCAGGTCTTGCGCCTCCTGGACTGAAGCAGAGCAAAGCATTGCCCAGCCGGTCGCGCGCGCAGCCATGACATCGCTGTGATCGCCAAAGATCGACAGCGCCTGTGCCGCCAGTGATCGTGCAGCAATGTGGAAGACGGTCGGCGTCAGCTCGCCGGCGATCTTGTACATGTTCGGGATCATCAGCAGCAATCCCTGCGACGACGTGAACGTCGTACTGAGGGCGCCGGTTTGAAGCGCACCATGGATGGCTCCCGCGGCGCCGCCCTCGCTCTGCATCTCGATCACCGATGGCACAGTGCCCCAGAGATTTTTCATGCCATGTGCTGACCACGCATCGGCCCATTCGCCCATCGGCGATGCCGGCGTGATCGGATAAATCCCGATGACCTCGTTAACCGCATACGCGACGCGTGCCACCGCTTCATTCGCATCCAACATTGTGTATCCCGTCTTCACGATGCCGAACGTATCCGCTGCCGCAGCCGGCCGATGTACGTGATTTGCGTTTTGCTGTGCAGTTATTGCGCGGCTTATTTAGCGATTACGGATACAGCCAGCGCTTTTGCCACCCTTCAGAACTCCGTTCGTAAAGCGTGCGCTGATGTCGGCGGAATGGTTACTGAACGCAAAATTCAATGCGCTCCAGCACCCGTCGGAATCCTGACCAGAATGGTAGACGCGGTATTTCTCGCAAACGAAAGCGGAGAGCAGATTTTGCAACTTCGGTTTGAGCTCAAAGTAGCTGCCCGTCGAAATCCTGCGGCTGCCGGGGCGATCAGGGCTGACACTTCATCACCTTGAGTGTCTGGATCGAAGTGTATTCCTCCAAACCGTAGCGTCCAAACTCGACTCCAATTCCGGACTGCTTCACGCCACCGAAAGGAGCATCTGGTTGGATAGCGCCGTGCTCATTCACCCATGCCGTGCCGCATTCCAGACATCTGGCAAGATCGACTGCCCTCTTAAGGTCGTTAGACCATAACGAACCGCCAAGCCCGTGCGGGCTGGAATTTGCCTGACGAATCACCTCGTCTACGTCGGAATACTTAATGACGGGCAGGATCGGACCGAATTGCTCTTCATCGACGAGGCGAACCCCATCGGTCACGTCGGCGACAATTGTTGGCTCAAAGAAATATCCAGCTCCGTTTCTTGCGAGACCGCCGCAAAGAACGCGTCCGCCGTGAGTGTGCGCGTCCGCCACCAATTCCTCGAGGTAGCGTAACTGTGTTTCATTTTGCACCGGTCCGAGCTCGGTTCCCGGATTTAATCCGTCCCCAACAATTGCGTCCTCCGCGAGTTTCGCGAGCTCAGCGCAGAGCTCTTCGTAAATGCTCTCGTGCACGTAAAGCCGCTTCAGGCACGCACAAGTCTGCCCGTTGTTGTGGAATCCGACGCCGAAGAGTTTCGGCGCAATCATCTTTGGATCGACATCCGGCAGCACAATGCCGGCATCATTTCCTCCGAGTTCGAGCGTGAGACATTTCACATTGTCCGCCGCCTGCTGCATGATCTTTTTGCCGGTGGCAGTCGATCCGGTGAATACAATTTTTTCAATCCCGGGATGTTTCGCCATCGCCGTGCCGACACCGGAATGCGAGCGCGCGGTAACAATGTTGAGAACGCCCGGCGGCAGGAGTTCGTTGGCGATCTCGACAAATCTCGCGGTAGCCACTGGAGTCAGCGAGGATGGCTTGATCACCACAGTGTTACCCGCGCGCAGAGCGGGAATGACGTGCCAGATCGCGATCAGCAGCGGCCAGTTCCACGGCGTGATAGAGCCGACAACTCCGAGCGGTTTGCGATGGACCTCGATGCGCGCCTCGTCATTATCCTGGATGAGTTCAACCGGCAATGTGAGATCGGCCGTAGCATGAGTCCAAGCAATCGCGCCGCCGACTTCCATTCCCGCACCGACTCCGTTGAGACCTTTTAATGGCTTCCCAGTCTCTTTCGTCACGAATTCCATTAAAGCCTGCATGTTTTCCTCAAGTGCGTCACCGATTGCGTGCATGAGAGATTGCCGTTCCCTATCGGCGGTGCTGCCCCAGGATGGAAATGCTGTGCGTGCCGATGCGACTGCAGCATCGAGGTGTGACACATCGCCGTCGGCGACGGTTGCAAATGGCGCTCCAATGGCGGGGTTGATTACGTCAAACGTCTTTGAAGAGTTGACCGCTTCCCCATTAATGATTAGCGGAATGATCGTTTTCATTACGGATAGAGCCAGTGTTTTTGCCAGCCGTTGGGAGTCCGCTGGTAGAAAATGCGTTGATGGCGGCGGAATGGTTTCTGAAGCCAAAATTCAATGCGCTCCGGCACCACTCGAAATCCTGACCAGAATGGCGGACGCGGTATTTTTCCCAGGCCAAAACGGAGAGCGGATTTGGCGACCTCGGTCTCCAGTTCGAAGTAGCCGTGCATCGGTCGCGATTGTTTCGAAGCCCACGCGCTGATTTGACTCAGGCGCGCCCGGGTGGCGAAGTATGCGTCAGCTTCTTCATCGCTCACCAGCTTTGTTAGGCCACGGACGCGCACCTGTTTGCCGATCTGGCCCCAATAAAAGCAGAGCGCGACGCGAGGGTCATGCATGAGCGCCTTCGCCTTAGCGCTTCCCAGATTGGTATAGAAAACGAACCCGCGTTCGTCCACACCTTTGAGCAAAATCATTCGCGCATCGGGAAAACCATCGGGATCGACAGTCGCCACCGTCATCGCCGACGGCTCTTCGATTCCCGAGTCAATCGCTTCTTGAAACCAGCTTTGAAAAATCGCAATTGGATCATCGGCGGGTGGCGGCTTACGCGATCGGATGTCAGCCAACTTGGCTGACTCGGCAGGCTGGCAGCCTGCCAGCCGGGTCAGGCTAGCAGCCTGACTTCCGTTTTTGGTGCCGGCGTTTCCGCGAGAGCCACACATCATTTCACCGGTTCCGAACGTAAGCGCGAATCGCTTCGAATTGCCTCGCGCCATCGAGCCCGGCTTCGGCCATCACCATTGCGCCCGGGCCGCTTCCGAGAAAATGCTTATGCCGGAACGGATGAAGCGTATGCTTGCGTCCGTAATCCGAACGGACCCAGCGCGTCATGGTGGCGAGTGTGAAATCGGTGATACCCATCGCCTCTTGCTGATGCGCTTCCGGGATAATCCGTTTCCGCTGGCCTGGCGGCAGCATGTCGAATAGCTCGGACGATGTGATCACGTAAACGTTCAGGTCGAGTTTCTCGCGTTCGAGTAAGGGCAGTGTTTCGTTCAGAAACGCGTTCGTCACGCCCGTGCCTTGAAGCACGACTGTGCCTTGTGATAGCCAGCGCGCAGCTCGCAAACGGTATACGCCTTGAGCAGCTGCGGAGGCAGGCGGCAAACCAAGGTCCGCGCGATCGAGAACCAGTTCCGGTGGTCGCGTCACAAACGGGGCGATAATTGCGGGCCGTTTTGCCAGGGCGGCGGAGACGAGGAACCAGATTTCCTGCGGGTCCCACGGTGTTAACGTGATCATTGTGCCGAGCGGAAAATTGTCTTGAAGCAATTGCAACGACTGCGGGTCGGCATGTGTTGGACCATCTTCGCCGGTCTTTAATCCGGCGTGCGCGCAAACGAGGAAGAAGGGACGATACTCGCCGCCTTGTGTTGCTATGCGCGCTTGATTGCCGATCGCATGCAAGCGCGCAGCGATATGCCCGAGCGGTGCGCTGAATGCGCCGTATGATGAGCCCGCGCCGATGTGTGCGCCAAATGCGCTGATGCCTGACAGCATTGCCATCATCGCGTCTTCGCAAATCCCGCCAATGGCGAGCTCGCGCGCGCCGGGATTTGCGCGCCGATTGTAAAAGCCGCCTGGAAACTTGTCGTTCGCTTTATTGATGCTTGTAGATCCGAGCAGATCAGCAGCAGCAACAATGAAAGCCCCGTCAGTACCGACGTTGTAATAATTCAACACACGACCGAATTGGTCCCGCAGCGTTGTTTTTGTTCCCGGCTGTATCGTGAGTTCGCGCGGAGTCGGCGCGTCGTTAGCGCGTTCCGCAATCGTATATGTTAAGTGGACGTGCGGTCGGTCCTCGGACGGTTTACGCCGGCGCTCGTTTAACCGCGTCTGCGCTGTGCGCAACTGAGCAGCGAGTGCTTCGACCATCGGCTGGCTCGCTTCCATCGACTGACGAATGATGCTGAGTGTCTTCCAGTAACATTCCTCAACGATGGTGGCGTCGGCTCCGCCGCGGCAGCGTTGTTTGTCGCCCTCGCAACATGGCAACGGAACGAAATCTTTCGGCAACAATGGCGCAACCGCGGCGAAGAATGCACTTGAGCACAGGCCATGACCCGCGCCGTGCGATGCGCGTCCCTCGATCCCATATTGCCAGCCTTTTACAGTGCGATAGACGATCGCGGTCGGCTGACCATTCTGAAACTCGAGTGCCAGTCGTTGCGCAGTGGTGATCTGCTGCCAGTCGAACCCATCCGGCACGTACACGACATTCCAGTCGTGAAGATAGGCGAGCTCGGCGGGCGTCCATTGCACATAATCGCCTGGGGCTTCGCCATCCCGGCAGACATGGTTAGAGTCGATGGACGCCTGGTTCCAATCGACATGCAGGATGACGTTCTCGAGAGAAGCAGTCGCCGCGGCGGCGAACGCTTCCGCCACGCGCCCTGGTGTCATTCCGCCTTCGCCTTCGACGATATGAACGCGCGGCGGGTCCTCGCGATAGAGATCGCCCGCGGCCCACGCCAGACCGAATGATGCTGGAACACCAACACCAGACGCACCGGTGGAAAGCCTAACGAATGGCGTCGCCGGTGTCGGATGTCCATCAAGTGGTCTGGCGTGAAATTTCCTGAACAATGGTGTGGTCGTCGTTGGATTGCGGCGAAACCCGAGAAGATCTTCGAGCCGCAACTGGAATTTCTCATCGCGCGGCAACAGATCCGGCGCAGCGATTCGCGCCACTTCGTTGCGAAGCGCCCACATCGCATAAAGCCCGAGCGCTTTGTGTCCGGCTGCGTATGAAATGATGTCGGCGTCCTGACGATTCGGCTGTGTCAAATCATAATCCATCGCGTCGAACAACAGCCTCGCCACGAAACGCCCTGATGAAATCGAGCCGCCGGGGTGACCCGACAAAGGTACATAGTTGTACATGACTGCGCAGAGCGTGCGGTAAACAAGGTCGAACGCTTCACATTGTTCGACCGTGGCCTCATCGAGAGGCCAGCCGTCTTCGAACATCCGCTCCGCGGCGTTAATGAACCCACCCCGACGCGGGCCGAACCGCATCGTGCTGTCGCCCCGATGAGCGGGCATTCTTTCACGCGAAATGAGATTGGTAAGCATAAGGTGTACTTTCGTTAGTGATTGATCTGGCGATTTGTTTCGCATTCATAAAGAGCCTTTCGAGTGCACCGCGCCATGCAGCTTTTGTGAAAAGAGAGGCGTTTTTTGCGCTGGGGGATCCAGCAGACCGGCGTGGATCGCAAGATTTGAATAAATTGTCGCAAATTATGGTGAGCGCGATCGGCTGATCAGGCCGCCAGTCTTGTACAGAAAGGAAAAAATATGAAGACACTCACCACATGGAACCCACTCCGGGAGATGGAGGAATTTCAGAACCGCTTCAACACATTCTTTGGCGGTTTACCGACGTTCCCGCTTCGTTTCCCGAAAAACGGCGAGAGGTTCAAGATGCCCGATTGGTCGCCCCTGGTGGACATCATCGAAGACGACCGCGAGTATCTGTTCAAGGCCGATCTGCCTGAAATGAGAAAGGATGACGTAAAAGTCACAATCGAAAACGGCGTCCTTTACATTTCCGGCGAACGCAAAACCGAGAAGGAAGAAAAGAAGAGAAAATTCCATAGGCTGGAACGCTTCTTCGGCACATTCGAACGCACATTCACTGTGCCGGAAGACGCAGATACGACCAAGATCGTAGCTGAGTTTCATGACGGCGTACTACAGGTTCACCTCCCGAAACGCCCCATGCCCAAACCACAACCGATCGAAGTCAAAGTGCAATAACACGCGAGTACCTGGCCGGCGCGCATTGGCGATGTTGCGCGCCGGCCGCAGCTGGAAAGGACATTTCGCTTGGCGTCAGGCTGTTCTTTCCATATACCTGCAAGTTAGCCGGGTGATTTAAGTTCGGCGAATCATCAGGCTATGGTGCTAAAGAAGCGCACAACATCCACGCACGCGCTGCGCGAGAAGGCGATCAGCGAATTCCACGACCTGCTCGTAGCAGACCAAACGCTATCACCAATCGTCTTTGAAAAATTGCGCAGCGCCATGCGCAAGAAACGGCTGCTCTACGGCGAGCGTCCCATCGGGGTGGCGCTAAGACCGCATCTTCTCCATCACAAACAATTCCAAAAACTGAGCCAGGCGGCGCAACATGTCACAAGTGCGCTGGAAAAGATTGCAACCGCCGTCGTGCAAGATCCAAACCTGATGGAAGAACTCGGCCTCACAGAGGCAGAGCGCAGGATGGCACTTATTGATCCGGGATTTTCAACAGCCGGCGTGACGACCCGGCTCGACGCGTTTGTTCGCGGCGACGAAATTAAATTCGTAGAATCCAACGCCGAGAACCCTTCAAGCCTGCCGGACCAGGAGGAACTGAATCGGTTGCTCTTCGAACTGCCGGTAATGGCGAGCTTTGCCAGGAGATATCGTTTACGTCAGTTCTCGCCGGTCGAAAGACTTCTCGAAACACTGCTGAGTACGTACCGCGAATGGGGCGGCAGTGGTGTGCCAAATATCGCGATCCTGGATTGGAAGGGCGTGCCTACGTCGAGTGAATTTGTTTTTCTGCAAGAGCACTTCGCCGCGCGAGGTGTTCGCACCATCATCTGTTCGCCGGACGATCTCGAGTATGAGCAAGGGCAACTTCGATGCGGCGCGTTTCGCATCGATCTCGTTTACAAGCGAGTGATCATCCATGAGTTCCTGGCGCGCCATGATGATACGCATCCGCTAATTCGCGCATACGTGAACCATGACGTCTGCCTGGTGAATCCGTTCCGATGCAAGATCATGCATAAGAAAGCAGTGTTCGAGGTGCTCACGGACGAACAACACCAGGATTGGTTCACCTCAAGCGAAAAGGAAACAATACGTCGAACCGTGCCGTGGACGCGGCGCGTTTCAGACCGAAAGACCAGCCGCAAGGGGCGAAAGATCAATCTCCTCGACTTCATCCGCAGAAATCGGTCACACCTTGTTCTCAAACCCAACGACGATTACGGCGGTCACGGTATTCATTTCGGCGCGCAATTGGATGAGCGCGAGTGGGAGAACGCGATCGAGAGTGCGGTTTCAGGCGACTACATCGTGCAGGATGCGCTCGATTTGCATCCTGAAGTGTTTCCCGTGTTCACCGAGAACGACTGGAAGTTGCAGCCGATGTTTGTTGATACAAATCCGTTTCTCTTTCGCGGCAAAGTCTGCGGCGCGATGGTCCGTCTATCCACCACCCCAATCGTGAACGTCACGTCCGGCGGTGGCGAGACCGGTTTCTTTGTAATACACGATTGAAGGTTAAATCCGAATCACGCAGACAATGGTGATGATCGCCGGGCCCGAGGGACACGGTGGAACGCGTTGTCCTCAACGCGTTGCTTGATGCGGCTTGCCGTCAGTTATTTGCGCCTTCGACGGGTAGCTGATGGCATCGTCTTTGGACAATGGAGCGGCTGGGCAAGGAGCGACATAAACGGGAAGGCCGAAGGTTGAGCGAGCGGGAAGTGAGTGAATCAAGCCGATCCACCTTTTGCAGTCGCGTGCGTTGTAAGAGCGCTCACGAGACACTCAGGGTGTTCATCTCCGAAAACATCGAGGCCCTTTGTTGTTCGCTAAACATCCGGTCCATGATCGGGTAAAGTATGCTTTCTTCTTTTTGATTGTGTACACAGAGCAGGGGTACCAATCTCGTCTCCTCGTCGTCGGTATCAAAATTCTGTTCCGTCAACTTGCGGGCGATTGCGTCCAGACATTTGCGAATTTCACGGTGCTCAAAGCGCATGACTGCGGTGGGGCCGCCTTGAGAATGCCCGAATTCTTTTTCGAACGCAGGAAAGAGAACCTCCTCCTCCCAGATGATGTGCCGCTCTAAGCCGGCCTTGAATTCGCCGAATGACCTCTCTGCTGCCCGACGATCCGACCCTTTCAGGTTGGTAAATTCGTGGAACAGATTGTCGAGGCGCTGATGGTCTTCAGTGTAATACCGATTAATACTTTGCGTTTGCATGTGAATCTCCAGTTTTGACGCCGCTCAACATCGACTAGTCCGCAACAAATCCTCCTATGCAGCTTTTCACCGAAGGAGGCTATATCTCCTGGTGGCGCCAATGCTTTGATCCAGGTCAAGGTTTGTAATGATTAGTCCAAGCGTCCTCGACTTCGTTCTCCGGAATCCAAAGAGCAAATCGAAGCCGAGCGGTCATGCCGGTAAATCGAAAGGCTTCCTTCGTTTTTCGAAACCGACGTTTCGCATTACTCTGATGTATGAACGCGGAATCAGTAGAAGAACGGCGCACCGTGGCATGGCTGCTTGTCGGGACAGCAGCTGTGCGCGTGGCATTCGGCATTATTATGGCGATCGATGCTTACCTTAAATGGCAGCCTGCCTTTGCTGCGCATTATGTTGGGTACTTGCAAAACGCCATGAAGGGGCAGCCGCTTTGGCTGGCCTCGTGGTTCAACTTCTGGCTGCGCCTCGTCATTCAGCATACAGACTTCTTCATCTTAGCAACACGCCTGATCGAAAGTGCGATCGCGATTGGATTACTGCTCGGCTTGGCACGGCGAATCACTTACATCGCCGGCGCGCTGTTTAGTTTGCTGATCTGGTCAACGGCTGAAGGTTTCGGTGGACCTTACACATCGGGCGCGACCAATCTCGGGCCGGCGCTTGTGTATACCCTCTTTTTTGTGGCGATAGCATTGTTCGAGCGTCTCCTGGGCAGCACCCCATACAGCCTGGATTACTACATTGGTCGCAGATTTCCGCGATGGAGATCGCTCGCCGAATGGGCGCCTCGACACGTGTTGCGACGTTCCCCGCCTGCGCTCGGTTTGGATCATCAACTCGCGGCCATTGGCGCGGTTGTCGTCGCGCTGGTGTTCGCTCTTGCGAGTTTGGGAAGCGCGACTGCGACAAAGGCTTCCCCTCCGACACCCGAGAATGCAGCCGCTGCGGTTTCGCCGTTGAGCATTGCTTCGACTGCCCCCGTCGCGCATCCAGCTCCAGCCGCGCTGCCACCATTGATTGGAACCGGTGAGAGCGTACCGGTGTCGCTAGCCGCGACAGATACCACAGTGGAGATTGCCAGTGGTGTCCAATATCAGGCATGGACATTCAACGGCACCGTGCCCGGACCGATTCTGCACGTTCGACAGGGGCAAACGGTAAACGTCACGTTCGTCAACAATGGGAACATGACGCATTCAATTGATTTCCACGCAGCGCAGATCGACCCGAGCGTCGCTTATCGGTCTGTCAATCCACGCGAGAAGGTTGAGTTTTCGTTTGTGGCGCGAGTGCCGGGCGCGTTCGTTTATCATTGCGGCACATATCCGGTGTTGCAGCACATTGCCAACGGGATGTATGGGGCCATTATTGTCGATCCTGTGCAGCCATTGCCGCCCGCGGACATCAGCTACGTCCTTGTGCAAAGCGAGTGGTACACACAACAGGTGAGTGGCACACAAATGTCCGGTGATTACCAAAAGATGATGAATGTAACTCCGGACGAAGTCGTGTTTAACGGCATCGCATCTCAATACACCAATCATCCTCTGACGGCGAAAGTCGGCCAACGCATTCGACTTTACGTTGTTGATGCTGGTCCGAATCTTTCAAGCTCTTTTCATATCATCGGTGGAATGTTTGCCGCAGTTTATCCCGACGGAGATGCAAGCCATGCGCTTACAGGCGTTTCCACTTATCTTATCGGACCCGGACAAGGAGTCGTTTTCGATGCGATCATGCAGCAACCCGGCAAATATCCGATCGTGGATCACAGCATGCGCGACATGATGATCGGCGCGACGGGTCTACTAAGCGTGACGCAATAAGGCGCCCATCCATTAGCCTCAAAACGTTCCGAAAACAGGCCTCTCCGACTCGGATCACTGCTCGCTGAAGCGAGCCGGAACATTGCTGAGTTCCTTTTGCATCTTCCCGTTTAGCACCACGCACTCTGCCGGTGTGAGCAATAACTCCACCAATGGATAGACGTCGGACTCTTCAAGTTCATTGTGTAGCTTCAGTCGCTCGCTGACCGCGACAATTTTCTCCCGTACGTGTTGAACAAGAGATGAGTTATCCTGATTAGTGCTTTCGCGCAGTTGGCGCAGGGATCTGATTGCACACCCCAATTCAGTCATGAAGAAATCATGGTCCCGGCGCAGTCTTAAGATTGTGCTTTGTGCAGCCTCCAAAGATGGAGCGCGGCTGGGTGCTTTCTTTGTCTGCCCGAGCGACTGAAGCGCGTGAAGCAGCGCGGGAAACAAGTGAAGGTGCTCGGCGCGAATATGCACTGCCAATCGCGCCCAAAACAGATCGAGCTTGTCAAAGCTCTGTGCGACATCGCTCGCTGCGAGCGCCCGAAAGAATTCAGCGAGCAATTCATCAAGATCGGAATGGTCGTGCGCGAGCAACATGGCTTTGATGTCCTGAGATGTGACCAAATCGACGTTCGCGCACGAACTACAATTCACCAAGGTTGCGTTGCAACAGCTTTTCCAGCTCGCGCGGTTTGGTCAGGGTCACTCTGTTGCCTTCCACGCGCAGGAACTTTTGATCGCGAAATTTCGCCAGCGTGCGTGAGAGTGTTTCGCTGGTGGTGCCCATCTCGGCGGCCAGCACGCGCTTGGTGCGACCAAGTTCAATTTCGACCGCGCAATCACTGATTGGGCGCGGGCAACGTTTCAAAAGCCAGTTCGCCAGACGCGTTTCCATGTCCTTGAGAGTCAAATCATCGAGCAACCCAACGATCACCCGCAGATGCTGGCTCATGGAACCAAGCATGCGCAACGCCAGTTCGGGACGCTTTCGCAAAAGATCGATAAACTCGTTTTTGGGAATGAGCAGAACCGTCGTTGGCTCTGTTGCGCGGGCGTCCGCTGGATAACCGGTTTCGGTTCCGAGCGTTCCTTCGGCAAATGACTCGATTGGACGAAACAGGTGGATCACCTGCTCTTTCCCCGCGGCGCTCACGCGATGAACATTAACCGCGCCATTTTGCACGATGTAAAATCCTTCACTGCGATCGCCTTCCCGAAAAAGATATTCGCCTTTGTCGAGATGTTTCGGGATAGCAAAAGAGGCTATGGCAGTGATATCACCGGCTGGCAGTCCCATGAACAGCTGACAACTGCGCAGCGTATTTTCAACAACTGCCTGTCTGAATCGGCTTGCTTCCAGCGCCACGCGCGAATGTTACCGTGCCTCTCGCAAAAAGCACGATTTACTCGTCGCTCAGCGACAATTTCGGCGTGAGCGCCACTGCCCACACAGTGGCTGCAAGAAGCCAAATCAACGCCGCATAAACAAGGTGACTGTTGCGGGCAGGCGGGATGAAATCGGCGCCGACGCGGGCAATCATTGCGATTACCAGCAGCGCGAGAGTTGCGATCAGAAAACGAAGCCGTTTCCTGAATAAATGACTCTGCCCGGCGTGACCAATAATCACTCGCGTACTGACTGTAAAAAGAATGACGCTAAACCCGCCGATGAAAGTGAGATGAAGACTCGCCAAACGGTAACCGGGCAAGCCCACAGGAAGAAACAAGCCTGCAACCAGCAGCAGAGCGCCCAGCCGAAAACACTGCGCGAGAAATGGCGGCCCTGTCGGTCTTTCAAATAAATGACCTTGGGCCACAAAATAAATCAACGTCGTTGATCCGCGAACCAGCGCAGCAGTACGGGTCCAGCCGAGTGCCTCCAATAGAAACGAAATCCAGATCACCATGCCGGTCAGCGCGGCGATGGCTGCTCGCATAATCCACAGCGCTCTCGCGATTCGCAGATCGGAGGGCTCAGGTTTTGCGCCGCCAAGAAGTTTGGGAAAGAAAAACGCGCCGACGCCGAGAATGGGAAACAGGACAAAGCCTTCGTTAAGCATCAGCTTGCCGAATTCATTTACGAACAACCCGTTCGTCATCGATTTCGCCGCCGACATCAGGAATATCCCGGCGATTGCATTGATGAACCCAAATACGACCAACACAAAATTCGGCGGCGGCAGATCCTGCGCGCTTCGCGCGCGAGTCGCCAGCGCACCGAGAAAAGCGAGCAATAGCACGAGGAAAACAATATCGCCCGCGGTCTGGTTGCCAGTGAGATGAAGTGAGGCGGCCAAAAGTTGCAGCGCAAACAATGCGGAAACCTCCATCCCACTCAGCGGCCGCGCGTCCAGCAGGCGCGGTCCTGCAGTCCCAGGGAATCCGATGATAAATGAACCCATCAGTCCCTCGATCATCAGCCGGACATGCGCCTGCGCCGGATAAAAGTCGATCACATGCCAGACGAACAACGGCCATAGCGCTACGCCGGTCGCTCCAAGCAACAAGCCTAGTGGAAAGAAGATTCGAAACGGCTCTGCAAAGGGGAGCGCGGGCATGTTGCCGGACAGCTTTCCAGCACTAACAAGTTGCGGGTTAAACCGCTCATTCATAGAAAGTCATCCCGTGAAGCGCCGCCGGCAAAACGCCGGCGACAGCGGGCAGAATGCCCGCGCTCCCCTTCATCACTTCTCACGCCAAAAATGAACTGTCCAACCGCCGCCGACCCGGCGCTCGACGCGCGACTGAAAACCCTCGCTGCCAAGTTTCTCAATCAAAGGCGAAGGGAGAAACGGCGCAATCACCGAAAGCCCTTCGTCAGGGCCAAGCGCATCGACCCCATCTCGAATCCTCGCAAATGGCTCGATGCCTTTCGCCAGAATCGGCCGAATATCCAATGTTTTGAACTTGCGCGGAGCCATAGACGTCACTCTTCCCATCTTTTCAGACGCAACCCGGAAATCGTTACGAGAATTACTGACCACACGAGCGCGATCGAAATAAACCAGACACTGGCGTGCGCGATCCACCAACTGGCCAGAGGAGTTTTGTTCGCCGCTTCAGCCGGTATTTGTTGGAGCGCGAACAATGCGTTGATCCGAAATGAGTCGAGCGGATTGAGCATTAGCAAAGCCACCCACAAATCGGGCAGAGATTGAATCGTGCTCCAGCGCGCGGCGAAAAGCTCCACAAGGTCCAGACCAAAAAGCAGAATCAACCAGGCGCTCACCCCCACGATCAGTCCCTGCGCGCGGTCGTGAGCGAGATAACCAGCCGCAAGACCGCAGGCGAGAAAAGTGGCCGCCAACAAAAACGTTTCGAAATAAAGCTGCGCAAGCGCGTGAATCGCGGACCCGGCAAGAAGCCCCGGCACGAACATCAATAAAAGGACGCCGCCGAACATCGACAGCAAAGCGCAGAATTTTCCAATAACACAAGCAGCTCTTGGCAATGGTTGCGTTAACAACAGTTGCCACTCTTCTCGCTCAGCTTGCGCGCTGCCGATACCCGCCAGCAGCGCGAACAGTGAAACGAAATAGATAGCAATCTGAACATAAAACACCGCGGTCGCGTTTGGGTCTTCGCTGAAGATCGCAGCAGCGATTCCGCCCATCAAAGCAAGCGCGCAGAAAACCTGGAAATAGCGATTGATAAGAGCAGACCGAAACTCGCGTCCAAACAACGCGCGTAACATTGGCAGGGCGCGACTCCGCGGGAATTCGTGAGCCGACTCACTCAGCTCGCCGCGTTCAGTGGCTGATGGAGAAGTGGCTCCCATGTTTTAGCAACTCCTTTGCAACTGAAGTGAATTCAGGTCGGCTTGCGTTTGAGTCTATTTCATCGAAATCGCCCGGTAGATTTCGCGGGTCGAGTTCGCGTTCGATAGTGCCCTCGCGGCAGAGCAAGCATCGATCAGCGACGTCGTTCCACTCCGCAATCAAATGCGTCGTGATCAAAACCGTTTTTCCGCGCTCGGCCTCGAAACGCAGCTTCTGCTGAAGCCATTTTCGCCAGCCGGGATCGAGGCTAAGTCCTGGTTCGTCGAGCAGCAGAACCGGAGCGTCGGCGAGCAGTAGAAAAGCGACCCCTAATAATTGTCGCATTCCACCCGAAAGTTTTTCCGTGCGCACTTTCGCGACGTCCCCAAGTCCTGTTAATCGAAGCATTGCTTCGCAACGAGAAACCGGAACGCCACGTAACCCCGCGTAAAAACGCAATACCTCAAGACAAGTCAGCTTTGGATGAAAATTCGGCCGCTGTGGCAAATACGCAGTCAAACGTTGCGCGGCGATTGTTTGCTTGAGAATATCGAAGCCCTTGATTTGGGCGGTGCCGCTGTTCGGCCGAATTAAGCCGGCGAGCACCTTGATCGTGGTACTTTTACCGGCGCCATTCGGCCCAACCATTAATGTGACTTGCTTCGGCGCGGCGTGCAGCGAAATGCCGCGCAGGACCGGTTTACGGCCGTAATTTTTCACGATGTCGCACGCAGAGATCATGGCTGGGTTGGCGCGTCGAACGGTGGTGCGATCATTTGTTTTTTGCCAAAGCTGAACGCGTCCCGCGATTGCGGGATTGCGCGCGGATTCTCCAAAAATCGGTGGTGAGTGGCGCCGGGTCTTCGATTGAACTCATGCCGGGAATGACCGCGCGCTCGTTCGCGAACCGCAACAATTTCACTGCCGGACTTTCGGAAAGAAATGCGATCGCAGGAAAATCGCGACGCAATATCCCGAAGAGGTCAAGCTCGCGATGCGGGAGATCGACGATGCCATCTCGATCCAAATCGAGCTTAAGCTCCGTGTCCCAAAGATTCCCGACTCCGTGAACTGCCCAGAGGCTGGCGGAGACATCTGATGCGCCGGTCTCAAT
>JBLMXH010000041.1:0-25736 GCA_050257685.1 Nitrospirota bacterium | reverse complement strand
TTCCGGCGCAAGCGAAACTGGATGCGGAGGGTTTAACGTGTCATCAGCAAAGAAAATTAAAAAAGCTAAATCAGGACTACGAGCCGAGCCGGTCGCGATTTGGAAGGCCCGAAAGTTTATCGAAGAACACTCAACAGAAGAGCTTTCCCTAACGAAAATTGCGAAGGCGGTACACATGAACGCGAATTATCTGAGCGAAAATTTCAAGCAGGTGACTGGCATCAATTTTGTCGAGTACGTCGCGCGAACCCGCTTCGACACGGCGGGTGATCTCCTGCGAACGACTGATATGCCTATCAGCGAAATAGCATTCGCTGCCGGATTTCAATCCCTCTCGCAATTCAATCGGGTATTCAAAAGATTTTCAGGGAAATCGCCGACGCAATATCGGTGGAAAAAGGGACGTCCACGCCGGCATCAATAGAATTTTGAGCCGGGTCAGAAAAAACCTGAAAAAATGCGTTGCCATCATTTTTTATTTCTGCGCATACTCGCGATTCGTGTGGCGTTCCAGACTAACTCGATGGATTCACGTTAGGCGCGAAAGCCTGTTGTGGGGCGCTGGGGGAGCGGTAGCGCTGGCGCTGGTTTTGCTTTCCTGCAGCACAACAAACCGCACGATTCTCGCTCCGCCCAGCATTCCTGGCGCGGAATTCGTCGGCTCTGAGGAATGTGCTACGTGCCACGAGCAGATCGTTCGTGACTTCCGAACGTCCACTCATGCACGACTACAGAAAAAAAACGTGGTCGTAACTCAGACAAAGGGCGGCCAAACTGTGAAACAGTCCATTGATATGGGCTGCGAAAATTGCCACGGACCCGGGAGTTTGCACGTTAAAGCCGGCGGCGGCCGCGGCGGCACGATCATCAATCCGCGAAAATCGCCCGAAACCTGTTTCCAGTGTCACTTGGAAGTTCGCGCCGCATTCGCTTTGCCTCATCACCATCCGGTGCTGGAAGGCAAAATGAGTTGCGCCGATTGTCACAATCCGCACAAAGGAATCGCGATTAAAGGCGCGGCTACAAACATTCAGCAGACGCTCAAGACCGGCGGCCTTGCTTTCCTGAGTAAAAACGAAACCTGCTTCGAGTGTCACACCCAGCAACGCGGCCCGTTTGTCTATGAGCACGAGGCATTGCGGCAAGGTTGCACCGTTTGCCATTCGCCCCACGGCTCCGTGAACCAGCGTCTGCTGAACGAGCGCAACGCAACGCTTTGTCTGAAATGCCATTTCCAGGAGCAAAAGATACCCGGGCACATTTTCATTGGAGACGTCGATCATTCGAATTTCCTACAGCAGGGGACTTGTTGGTCGGCTGGGTGCCATGAAGAACCGCACGGCTCCAACGTGACGCCGTTGCTTAGATATTGATGTTATGAGAACGGCCTCTCGCAGAGTCCTGGTGCTGGTTTTTGCGGGAACTTTTGCCGCCGCTGGGGTTCGCGCCGGTACAGACGGCAAAGAGATAACTGCGACCGCAACCGAAGAGCAACCGGAAGAGTACAAGAATTGGATCGAGCTCGCTATCGGCGGTGTCATCACGAGCGGCGACCGCGCGCAGTTCGAACAGGAACACCGGTTACCGGGGGATCAGGTTTATGGCGGCATCCAGGATCTCCATTTTGAAGGGACTTTCGACAAAAACGGCATCTTTTCGGTCGACGGCCACGCGCTCTGGGACATCAACGATTACGACCTAACCATCGAATTGGCGAAGCCAAACTTTGGCTACATCAAGGCTGGTTATACCGAGTTTCGCAGTTGGTATGACGGCAACGCCGGGTTCTTTCCGCACAACGATGTATTTTTCGACCCGCCGTATCCCGAAATGCACGTCGATCGTGGTGACGCTTGGATCGAACTGGGCTTGCGCGCGCCAAATTGGCCGGAAATTACGATTCGTTACGACCACGAGTTTCGCTTCGGCCAGAAAGATTCGACGGTTTGGGGCGACACAAACCAGACCGGTTTGCTACCTCCGTTTAATGCAACGCGAAAGATCATTCCCTCCTTCCGCAACATCGACGAGAAGCGCGACATTTTTTCCTTCGAGGCATCTAAAACCATCGGCAACACCGACGTGTTGCTCGGGATGCGTTATGAGCACAACACGAACGATTACTCGCTGAACATGGAGCGTGGCGCCGGTCAATTGCCACCGGTAGTGTCGCCTCCGGGCCAGCAGCGAAAGGTTACTCAGCAACAGAATGACGATGTCGACCTGTTCAGTGGGCACGGGATTACTGAGACTCGAATTACCGATAACCTCTGGTTCACTGCCGGATATTCCTACACCACAATAACGAATGATCTTTCGGGTTCGCGCATCTACGGAACACATTGGGATCAGGCATTCGGAGAACCGGTGCCGACACTCAGTAACCGGGACCATGCTTTTATCGATCTAGCTGGAACCGCCCGAATCAAGGAGCATCTCTTTAACGCCAATCTGTTTTGGATGCCGTTCGAGAACCTGGCTATTTTGAGCGGTTTCCGGTACACGCATCAGAATAACGACAGCGATTCGACCTTCATCGCAGAAGAACCGGTGTCGAACACGCCGCCATTCACTCCTACCAATCCGGAACGTGGATTTCATTTCGGACTCGCAGAACCAGCCGATGGCGCACGCAATTCCGATTACAACACCTTCGCCCAGAGGCTGGAGTTGCGTTACACCGGCGTCAGGGACTGGCTGTTCTATGCCGAAGGCGAATGGGAAGAGGAAGATGGGAGCGTGAAAGAGTTTCAGTCGCTAGACGAAGAGGTGCCTCTGGATAAAAACACGAATGCCCTTGGCCAAAAGTATACAGTCGGCGCCACGTGGAATCCGACGATGAGATTCAGTATGGCTGGTCAGTACTTTCACAGGATTGCGTCTTATAACGAAGATATTCTCAGCGCGGACTTCCCAAGGTTGGTCGATCAGGATTGGAATCTCGATGACTTCAATGTTCGAATGACATTCCGGCCGAAGCTTCCAGCTTGCATGGGTACGTTAGCGTTGGTCACACGCTACGATTTCGTGCATACCTCGATTGACAGCCAATGGTACTTTGACGGCGACACCTTTGCAGAATTGCAAAGTGGTGAAATCAAAAAGCACGTTATTAGCGAGGCACTGAACTGGAATCCTTTGCCTCGTTTTTTCCTGCAGGCGAATGTCTCGTACGTTCTCAATCAGACCGACACGCCGGCGAACAACATCGAATTTATTCCGGGCGCAGGGCCGACCGTGGTGAACTTTAGAAACGATTACTGGACAGTGACAAGCGGCTTCGGCTACATCATCGACGATAAAACTGATTTCTACGCCGATTATTATTTTTACTGCGCCAACGATTATTACAAAAATGCAGCCGTCGCTGTGCCGTACGGATTGGGCGCGACCGAACACGCCGTCTCAGCGACTCTCGCGCGCCAACTGACCAGGAATACGCGCCTGACGCTGAAGTATGGATTTTTTGATTACCGGGACGTGACTTCTGGCGGTCATAATAACTATCGGGCACATTCCTTGTTTTCGAGTCTTCAAGTTCGCTTCTGATCAATTAACCAACTCCGGATTCAGCTCGTATGAAAACGATTATTGTACTCACCATTAGCCTCCTTATCGCGGCGCCTTTAACGCTTCGCGCCGCAGATGCAAAGACAAATTGGGCCAACAATTGCGCCCAGTGTCATGGCGCCAGTGGCAAGGGCGACACCAAAATGGGCAAAATGCTGAATGCAATGGATCTAACCGACGCGAAGAAGCAGGGTTCGTTCACGGACGCGCAAGCCGCGACAGCGATCAAAGACGGAATCAAGCAGAATGGCAAAACGACGATGAAAGCCTTTGGCGGCAAGTTGAGCGATGACGAGATAAAAGCCCTTGTTGCCTACGTTCGAACACTCAAGAAATGATTGAGTTTCGATATTGACTGAAAAGGTAGGTTTGTCGTGAGATTCTCAACGAGGAAAGGCAATTAAATCTAATGAAACGAAAAATATTCGTCTTCGCGGCCACCATTGTTGCGTCAGCAGGCATTGGTTTTGCAGCTGATGCAGCCGCAAACTGGAACCAGCTCTGTGCCTCCTGCCATGGTAAGGACGGTAGCGGCAGCACGGCGATGGGGAAGAAGCTCGGCGTGAAAGATTACTCCAAAGACCAGGGGTTCAGTGACGCTGAGGCGACCAACGTTATCAAAAACGGCAAGGGCAAGATGAAGGCATACAAAGACAAGCTGTCCGATGCCGACGTAAAGGCGTTGGTGGCCTACGTTCGTTCTCTAAAGAAATAACGCAGTAAAACTTTGCGCGAACTCCTTTGGCCTCAGGCGGCAAATCGGATTTGGCGTTCCGATGCGATTTCAATCACGCGTACAACTGAGGCAATCGCTGGATTATTTCGATGTGACTTTTCATGTCGTGCATAAATAATCGCCGCGATGCCTGACGCTCCAACTCCCGCGCAGCCCCGGCCGTTCAGGCGCAATTTCCGGAACTGGCTTAGCTGGTCCGGAATGGTGCTGGCTGCAAGCGCTCTCTTCGCTTTTTGCCTGCTCTTTGCGATCGATCTGATCGCCAGCCATCCTAACCCTTACGTCGGCATTCTGGCGTACTTGGCCGCGCCACTATTTTTTCTTCTCGGAGTTTTTGTCACTTTCCTTGGTGCGGTTATTCGTTGGCGTACACGGCGGCGGGCGGTGGAAGCGGCCGAACCCCTTGCGATCAAAATTGATTTGTCGCGGCCGCGCGACCGGAGAATTCTTGCGTTGTTTGGGTTCGGCAGCATGGCATTTTTGTTTGTCACTGCGCTTGGCAGTTACGAGACGTATCAATACACGGAGTCGGTAAGCTTCTGCGGCAAGACTTGTCATCTGCCGATGACGCCGCAATTCGTCGCCTATCAGCACACTGCTCATGCCAGTGTTGAGTGTGCGGCGTGTCACGTCGGACCGGGCGCCGCCGCGTACTTCAAAACGAAGCTGAACGGGGTGAAACAACTTTATCACACGGTTCGGAACGACTTCGATCGGCCGATTCATCTCCCGACCAACATGCGTCCGGCTCAACAAATCTGTGAGCAGTGTCACTGGCCGAAGAAATATGTCGGCAATGTGGATCGCACTTACCAGCATTTTCTTTCGGACGAAAAAAACACCCCGTTCGCCGTGCGTCTATTGTTATATGTCGGTGGAGGCGACCCGTCGAACGGACCCGAGGGCGGCATTCACTGGCACATGAATATTGGCAACAAAATCGAATATATCGCCACCGACGATCAGCTTCTGAATGTCCCGTGGGTCAGGATGACAAACCCTCAAGGTGCGACGGTCGAATACCGCACGCCGGAATTTACTGATGACCCGACGAAATATCGCATCCGGCGAATGGATTGCATGGATTGCCACAGCCGGCCGGCCCATAAAATTCATACCCCAAACGATGCCGTCGATCTCGCCCTGATGACCAACCGTCTCGATTCCAGCATTCCTTGGGTTAAATCGAAAGTCGTTGCCGCACTAGCGCAGCCTTACGCGACGACAGCCGAGGCAGAGCGAGGGATCGCCAAATCATTGCATGAAGCGTATCCCGACCCGGCTCAGGCTCGGCCGATTATCGAGGAGACGCAGAGAATCTATCGGGCGAATTTTTTTCCGGAGGTAAAGGTCGATTGGCGGACGTACCCCGACTTTGTCGGGCACAAGAACTGGAACGGATGCTTCCGCTGCCATGACGGCAAACACGTTACTGCCGATGGGAACCGGTCGATCAAAGCCAGCGACTGCAAATCGTGTCACCTGATTCTCGCACAAGGCGATCCGGAAGGAATGAAGCAGATCAATGCAGCGGGACATGATTTCATGCATATCGATGCACCGTATGCCGAATTTTCATGCATTGATTGCCATACCGGCGGAGTTCAGAAATAATTTTGCTTGTGAAGACAGGTGCGGTTAATTCGCCTCTCCGTTTTCGTGAAGGGAGAGCATGAAGGTGAGGGAATCTCGGTTACGCTTTGATTCGCGGTGCTCAACCGTCGCCCGACTGTCTCGCCTGAGAAGGCAGCGGCGACAGAGGCTGCGACTCGCAGTCTATTCCACCGTGCTCGTGACCTCGATGACAGGCTGCGAGAGAAACTCGGAGATCAAGGTTTATCGCGTTTCCAAGGCGCCCCTCGAACAATCCGCACCTCAGCAGCAAGACGCGATGCCGACGAACACGGCCGCCCCACGCGTGCCCGGTAGTCTTGCGCCTGCGGCGCAAACCGCGGTAACCACCCCTTCAAATTGGGAAGCGCAACCGCTCTCGCAAATGCGTCAGGCAAGTTTCCTGGCCAAAGGCGATAAGGGTGCCGTGGCAGACATTTCTTTGGTGAGGCTCGGTTCCGCTGCTGGAAACGTTCTCGAAAATGTAAACCGCTGGCTCGGCCAACTCGGTCAACCGTCAATTACCGAACAGAAGCTCGGCGAAATTGCGCAGCGACTTCACACTTCGTTAGGCGACGTGACCGTTGTCGATCTCGCCGGCCTTCCAGACAATGCCGATCCAGCCAGAGATGGCAGAATCATCGCTGGAATGGTGACTACCGGTGATTCGACGCTGTTTTTCAAAATGCGAGGCAACGCAGATCTGACCGAGGCGCAAAAAGGTGATTTCATTAAATGGATCGCGGCAGTTTGTGACGCGCAAAATCAAACCGCATCTCCGCAAACAGCAGCTGCGCCACCGACCGATTCAAGCGCACCGCGAATCCAATGGAAAGCGCCGGAAGATTGGACAGAAGTGCCGCCGTCCTCGATGCGTTACGCCAGCTTCAGCGCGCCGGGAGAAGATGGCAGCAAGATCGATATCTCCGTGGTGACATTTCCCGGCGATGGAGGAAGCGATGCCGACAACATCAATCGGTGGCGTGGACAGATCGGCCTCGGTCCGATCGACGCAAACGGCGTGACTTCACAAATTGCACCTCTGAAGACGGCGGACACGACGTTCTCAACCACCGACATTGCTGGTGATAAAACCCGAACTATTGCGGCCTGGACTCGACGCGACGGACGCGTTTGGTTTTTCAAAGCAACAGGGTCAAAGGCCTCGGTTGAGAAAGAAAAACCGAATTTTGTGAAATTCATCGAATCGGTTCGATTTTAATCCACAAAAGACTGTCATGTTGAGCGAAGCGAAACATCTCTGGCTATTTGAGGACGGCAGAAATGACCTGAGATGGAAAGCCTGGCCTCGCGGACTTCGTCCGCTGCGTTGCAGCTTCGCTTCGCTCAGAATGACATTTGTAGACTGGTCTTAGGAATATGCTACGCAAGATCGTCGACCTTTTTACATCACTAAAGCTGACGATCGTGTGTTTGGCGGCGGCGATGGCACTCATCTTTGCCGGAACGGTGGCGCAGGTTCATCTCGGAATCCACGAAGCCCAGCAGCGTTATTTTCAAAGCATGTTTGTCTGGTGGCCACCGGAGGGCCGCGGATTCAAGATCCCGATTTTTCCTGGTGGCCATCTCATCGGCGCTGTGTTGTTGATCAATCTAATTGCCGCGCACATAAAACGTTTTCGATGGAACTGGCGTAAACTGGGGATTCATCTTACCCACGCCGGATTAATCATCATGCTGGCTGGTGGTTTGTTCACCGATTTGTTCGCAGTGGAGAGCCACATGCGCCTGTCACATGGCGACACAAAAAATTATTCCGAGGACATGCGCGACACGGAGCTGGCGGTGATCGATACGAGCGGCGGTGATCTCGATCAGGTGACCGCCATCCCCGAAAGCGTGCTGCAGCACAATCGGGTGATTGACCATTGGAGTTTGCCGTTCCGGATCGCGGTTAGAAACTTCTATCAGAATTCGCGCCTGAAAATGTTGAGCCAGGCTGGAGAAGGCGCGCGACCGATCGCCAATCAAGGCCCCGGTGCCATGATTGCAGTCGAGCCCGCAACTCGAGCCACTGCTACCGATGAGCGCGATGTGCCGAGCGCCGCAGTCGAAATTCTGCCGAAAGATGGTGGTTCGTTAGGCACGTGGCTCGTTTCGGATGCGCTTGGCGCTCCGCAAACATTTGCATGCGGCGGTCGCACATGGATGATCACGCTGCGCCCCGCGCGCTACTACAAACCTTACAGCGTGACCTTGCAGAAGTTCACACACGAAAAATATGCCGGGACTGAAATCCCGAAGAATTTCTCAAGCAAAGTCACCTTAATCGATCCAGAACGCTCCGTGGACCGCGACGTCTTGATTTATATGAATCATCCGCTCCGTTATCGCGGCGAAACATTTTATCAGGCCGGTTTTCAGCCAGACGATTCCGCTACGATTTTGCAGGTGGTGCATAATCCGAGTTTTATTGCGCCCTACGTTGCCTGCGTGATTGTCGCAGCCGGTCTGCTCGTGCAATTTGGTTTTCATCTGGTAGGATTTTCGCGACAACGACGCAGGGTAATCGCATGAAACGTTTTCTGCCTTGGATTATTTTCGCTGTCGCCGCGGGATCGATCGCCGCCAATTGGCTGCCACGAAAAACGCCGACTGACGAGTTCGATTTCAGCAAATTTGGAAATATCCCGGTGCTCGTCGGAGGACGGGTCAAACCGCTGGACACTGTTGCGCGTAATTCGCTCTTAATCATTCACGGCAAACAGGAACTGCACCTCGAAAATGGAAAGCGGCTGAGCGCGATGCAATGGCTTACCGACACGTTGTTCAATGCTCCCGTGGCCGATCGATATCCGGTATTCGTGGTGCAAAACGCGGATGTACTTGGGCTGTTCGGTTGGCAACAGAGCGACCGGAAATATTTTAGCTTTGCCGAGTTTTCGCCTTTCCTGAAGCAGATCGATGAACAAGCTACGCAATCGGAGAAGCTCGAAGCAGTTCAGCGCTCGGCTTACCAAAGCGCGATTCTGAATCTGCGTAGTGGTCTCTCGCTCTATCAGCGATTGAAAAATAGCATTCAACCTGAGGGCGCCGAGAATTTCAGCGCCGAACTTCAGGTTTTTGCGAGCAGGGTTCCCGGTGCAGCAAAGGCAGCGCGCGAACGCGCCATGGGCGAAAATTTTGACAAAGCGAACCTCGATGACGTCGCTGCTATGATTCAGCGTTACGAGCGCCTGTCAGAGATGGCATACATGCTGGCTATTCCGCCTGCGAGCACACAGGGGTCATCTTCCCCGGCTACAGTGGACGGTGAATGGCATTCGGTCGGCAACAGTTTGCTGCGCTCGGTTGGAACCGGTGAAATTCATCCGATCGTGAGCGACTACGCGGTTATCGGTGACGCTTATCGTGCGGACGACCGGAGCCTCTTTAACCAGAACGTGCAAGTCGTGACTGATTGGTTCGCCAAAGCGCAACCAAAGGCAACGCAGCGAGCTTCCTTCGAGTTTTTATTCAATCGGCTTCAGCCCTTCAGTCAAAGCATGACGCTTTACGTGCTTGCGTTCCTGCTGGCGTGCGCGTCATGGCTCGGATGGAGTGGCGTACTCAGACGATCGGCGTTTTACATTTTGCTGCTCGCTCTTGCTATTCATACGTTTGGTCTGGTTTCGCGGATGTATCTGCAAGAGCGTCCGCCGGTAACCAATCTGTATTCATCGGCAATTTTCATTGGCTGGGGCGCGGTCATCGTCGCGTTGATACTTGAACGAATCTTCAAAGACGGGATTGGCGCAGCGTGCGCCGGCGCAATTGGTTTTGTGACCTTGATCATCGCCCATCACCTGGCCGGCAGCGGCGATACGTTGGAAATGTTGCAGGCGGTGCTCGATACCAATATCTGGCTCGCGACCCACGTCGTCGCGATTACCACCGGTTATTCCGCCATGTTCCTCGCCGGTATGCTTGCAATCATTTACGTGATCCGCGGCGTGTTCACTACATCGCTAAAGAAGCAAACTGCAGATTCACTTGCGCGCATGACCTACGGCGTCGTTTGTTTTGCCACGCTATTCAGTTTTGTCGGTACCGTTCTCGGCGGCATCTGGGCCGATCAATCGTGGGGCAGGTTTTGGGGCTGGGATCCGAAAGAAAATGGGGCGGTGCTGATCGTGCTTTGGTGCGCGATCATTTTACACGCGCGCTGGGGCGGATTCATCCGCCAACGCGGCCTGATGATCATGGCGCTCTTTGGCAACATCGTCACCAGTTTCTCGTGGTTCGGCGTGAACATGCTCGGCGTGGGCCTGCATTCCTATGGCTTCATGCAAAAGGCTTTTCCCTGGCTCGTTGGATTCATGATCAGCCAACTGGCGTTAATGGCCGTCGCCGCCATCCCACTCGAAAAATGGCGCAGTTTCGCGTCAGCGCGGGCTCCTTCTCGTGGCCAGCAGCCGCAAATCTCGCCTGCTCCGTCCGCTGGTTAAGCTTACGCGCAAGTAAGGGAGGATTTTCGTCCAAGACCGGCGGCCAATAAATGCACAGCGTTTGCCAACACGTGCGTAGGAAAAAGCACGGCTCGTTTGGATGATTTGAGCAGATGGAAAACGACGTACCCAACTGGCCGGTCAAACACAACTGGCGCTACATTGCGCGTGAGACTCCTCCGAAACGGGCTGCCACCGAACGCATCTGCGACTTTGACGAAATCTACGGCTTATTCGATGAAGCCACTGTGCGCGAGCAAGCCAGTCGCTGTATCAATTGCCCGGACCCGCAATGCGTGAAAAACGGCTGTCCGCTCATGAATCGAATTCCCGAGTGGCTCGCCCTTACTGCCGATGGGCGGTTCCTGGAGGCCGCCGCGCTCTCGCGTTCGACCAGCAACATGCCGGAAATTTGCAGCCGCGTCTGTCCACAGGACCGCTTGTGCGAGAGCGCGTGTATCCTAAATGCGCGCTCCGAGCCGGTAGCAATCGGGGCTGTGGAAAAATTCATCAACGAATACGCGTTCGCGCACGAAACACTCGATGCGGCAGTCGCTCCGCCGAATGCGCTCAAAGTTGCCGTTGTCGGAAGCGGTCCCGGCGGAATGGCCTGTGCCGACGAACTGTCGAAGCTCGGTTACGGCGTCACAATTTTTGAAGCACAGACGCGTCCCGGCGGTCTGCTCGTCAACGGGATTCCATCGTTCAAACTCGAGAAGAGGATTGTCGATCGCCGCTTCGATCTATTGCGTCGTCGCGGCGTAGACATACGATGCGGCATGACCGTCGGACGCGATATTCCATTGTCGAGATTGCGCGAAGAATTCGACGCGGTGTATCTCGCAATCGGCGCGCAAAAACCAAAAGAACTCGATATTCCCGGCGCCGATTTGCGGGGCGTCTTTCACGCGTTGCCGTTTTTGATTCAGAAGAATGTCGCAGGCACGGATGAATCTTCGATCGACGTGCGCGGGAAACGCGTCGCTGTGCTGGGCGGCGGCGATACTGCAATGGATTGCTTGCGCACAGCGATACGTTGCGGCGCGCATGAAGCAATCTGCATCTATCGGCGCGACCTCGAGAACATGCCCGGCAGCCGCCGCGAATACATCAACGCAACCGAGGAAGGCGCCGAGTTCATGTTCCTCACCAATGCCGTTTCTTTATCCGGAAGCGCCGCTGGCGAAATTTGCGAAGCGCGTTGTATTCGAATGGAGTTGGGCGAACCGGATGCCAAAGGCCGCCGCAAACCGCGCCCGGTTCCCGGCTCCGAATTCAATCTGCCGATCGATGTCGTCCTAATCGCCTACGGATTCGACCCGGTCCCGATTTTCGCCGCCGGCAATTCCGAAAAGATTGAGGTCAATAAATGGGGCGGCGTGATCGCCGACGAAAATCAAATGACCAGTGTTCCCGGGGTATTTGCCGGCGGCGATCTCGTTCGCGGTCCGGATCTTGTTGTGCGGGCTGTGCGCGATAGCCGCAAAGCCGCCGCAGGTATTCATAAATATTTGTCATCACGGGAGCGGATTGCGAACGCGTGTGCGAAACAAATGCTTGAAACGGCTGTCGCCAGCGAATAGAAAAGCCGGCGATGGAGGCAGACGCCCGAACGGTCTCAACAACACGCCGCCATTTTCTCGACGTCATTTTAGGCGCGAGTTTTCTCGGTTGGCTGATCAGCATTGCGTACCCGATCATTCGTTATCTCAAACCGCTGCAGCAGACCGGGCCAACGGGACCAACGCATTTGACGCGCGATGAAGCGTCCAAGCTGGAGCAGAAAAAGTTTGTCATCGTCCCGGTGAGTGGACAGCGCGTCCTGGTGTTGCAAGCGGGCGATCAATTGCATGCATTCAGCGCGAAGTGCACGCACGAGGGATGCACGGTCACGTTTTTGCCGGGGCAATCCGTAATTTGGTGTCCCTGCCACGATGGGCGGTTCGATTTGCACGGGCGCGTATTATCCGGGCCGCCGCCTCGCCCATTGCCCCAGTATCTCGCGCAACGCCAACCCGACGGTGGAATCGTAATTTCTGAACAACGAGCCTGAGACTTCATAACTCGCGAGCGACTCTCGTGCACACTTTGACCCGTCACTCTAACTTTCTCTCCTGGGAGGGGAAGGGCGCTAAATCTGCGCAGCGGGTAGCATATCGGAGTTCCCGTTTTATTTCGCAGCGTTACGACTTCCTCACCCCTGCAAGGGGAGAGGATGATGGTTAGCGGTTGGAATGCGCTGCGCTGCTCCGCGATGAATCCTGAGGAAAATATGACAGGCAAAAGTCGAGGCCTTCAAGGCTGGCTTGATCGCCGGTATCAACTCACGCCGCTGGTTGAGTTCCTGCGCCACAAAGAAGTGCCGATCGGTTCGCATTGGATGGGCTGGTATTACCTGGGCGGGATCACGATGTTTTTTTTCGTTGTCCAGGTTGTTACCGGTGTGTTGCTGCTGATGTATTACCAACCGGGTGAAGCGACCGCTTATGAGAGCATTCACTTTTTGACGACCAAAGTCCCGTTCGGCTGGTTGATCCGCTCGATCCACAGCTGGAGCGCGCACCTAATGATCATTTCGCTGACGCTTCACATGTTCAGCACGATGATGTTGAAGGCGTACCGGCCACCGCGCGAAGTGACCTGGGTATCCGGTTACCTGTTATTTCTGCTCACGTTGGGCTTTGGGTTCTCCGGCTATCTGCTTCCTTGGAACAAGCTGGCGTACTTCGCGACGACTGTCGGCACAAACATCGTGAAGTCAGTACCTTTGTTGGGAGATTGGCTGTTGCAGGTCTTGCGCGGCGGACAGGATGTCACCATCAACACGTTGTACCGATTTTTCGCAGCCCACGTCGTCATCTTACCACTGGCATTTGTCGGAATTATCGCGCTGCACTTACTCCTGATTCAACGCCAGGGCATGGCGCCGCCGCTGGGCGCCAAAACCGCGCCGCGAGGGATGAAATTTTTTCCTAGTTTTGCGCTGCGCGACGCACTGTTGTGGCTGGCGTGTTTGATGGCGCTGGCCGCCCTGGCGGTTTTTCTCCCGTACGGGCCAGGCATTCCGGGAATGGATTGGGAACTGGGCGAGAAAGCAGATCCGTTCGCACCGGCCTATCCCGGCATCAAACCGGAGTGGTATTTTCTTTGGGAGTATCAGTTGCTGAAAGAATTTCCGCCGCACCTCTTCGGTCTTGAAGGTCCCCAAGTTTGTTTGTTGTTGATCGCCCTTTTATTCGGGATTTGGGCCGTTATTCCGTGGCTCGACCGGCGCGCTTATCACGATAAAGCGTCGCCGGCTTTCAGCGATCTCGGCTGGGCGGCACTTTTGTTCCTGACTTATCTCACACTCATGGGCTGGGATATTGGAGCCGCGGGAGCGAGTGATGAGTCGGCCGCGCTACGCAATAGCGCACGGATTTGCGCATCGTGGACATTGGCTGCGGGCGCGGTCGTGATTTTTGTTCGCTCTTGGCGATTCAAACACCGCTGGTTCATCCTCACGGGCGCGGCGCTGCTGCATGTGGGCTTGCATGGTCTGGCCGGCGTTTCTTATTTACTGGCCGGGCTGATCGCAGTGATCGTGGCGGGTGTTGCGATTGCAATTCTGTTCATAGCTGGTTCGCGGGATGTGGGGGACACAACGTGAGAACAGTCGCAATCATTGTTGGCATATTTTTGATTCCTGCTGCTGGCTTTGCAACAGACCAAAATTCCGACGGAGCAACTTCAAAGCTGGCCGCGATGCTTGCGGCCAAAGACGCGAACGGCAAACCGATTGTCAGCCCGGAGGAACAAACCTATTTCAATGGTCTCAATGATAATCTCCGCGGCCAACTCAACGACTTAGTGCAAAAGGAGGTGATCACGCGTCCGGAGCATTTAGCAACTCTACTGGCGCTGCAATTGCGTCCGCAAAAAATGGAAGTGCTCTTGCAGAACAGATGCGTTCTGTGTCACACGGACTCCGAAGCGCAATCAGCTGAGAATCTCTTTTCGATTACCGCAAATCCACGCCAATCCGCGGCGCACATGAACCTGAAGGAAATCGTCGAGGACGTTCATTTTCGTCCGGGCCTCTCCTGTGCCGGCTGTCACGGTGGCGATCCCGCTGCCGATTTCGGTCACGATTTCGTTAAGGAATGGCCAGAAAAAGATCGCCAAAAAAATCGAGCTTGGGTCGTTCAATTTTGCGCCCGCTGCCATTCTGATCCCGCCAAAATGCATGACTTCAATCCGGCCCTACCAACCGATCAATTGGCAAAGTTCAAGGATAGCCCGCATGGGCGGACATTGCTGGAAAAACACGACGACCGGGCACCATCGTGCGTAAGTTGCCATGGTCTTCATGGGATTCGCGCGGCCAAAGATCCACAGTCGATGGTATACAGGCAGCGGGTGCCGGAGACGTGCGGCGCATGCCACGCTGATCCGAAAATAATGGCCGGCTTCACACGCGCAGATGGATCGGCGCTTCCGACGACGCAACTTGCGGAATATCGCACAAGCGTGCATGGCCACGCGCTGCTCGACCGTGGCGATCTGGGCGCGCCCGCATGCAACACCTGCCACGGCAACCATGCTGCCAGTCCGCCCGGGGTCGCGCAGGTGAGCCGAAGTTGCAGTCTTTGTCACTCGGCCAACGCCAGTCTGTTCGACGGCAGCAAACACAAACATGCATTCGATCAACACAACTGGCCCGAATGCGGCCAGTGCCATAGTAATCATGCAATCGCCAAAACGCATGATTCCATGCTGGCGACCGGCTCAGGGCAGTTATGTGGCGATTGCCATCGCCAATACGCCAAAGACAATCCCGAGTGTGTCAAGACCGCCGATTATTTTCACGACACGATCACTAAAATGGATCAGGCGCGGACAAGACTTATTGCCGACTCGGAGAGGGTGGCGGCCAGAGGTCTGGATGTGGAGCCGATCAATAATGAATTAACAGAGCTTACCGACGCGTTGAAAAAATCGCGGACGTACGTGCATTCGTTCAGTCGAAACACCTTTCAACAGGTGGCCGCGCCGGGTGAAGAGGCTGTCAAACGCACCGACGCGCTCGTAAATAAAGCCAGCGAAGAATTCAAATTC
The DNA here is from genome assembly GCA_050257685.1 of Nitrospirota bacterium. Lineage (GTDB taxonomy): Bacteria > Verrucomicrobiota > Verrucomicrobiia > Chthoniobacterales > UBA10450 > Udaeobacter. Next base: position 10,274 of record JBLMXH010000041.1, on the reverse strand, counting down.
CGTCAGATCGGTCTCATTGTAAGCATCGGCTTTATCGGGCTTCTGATGCTCGCCATTTATTTGAAGCTTCGGCAGATGGAAAAATAACGCGTTTCCGACGATTTCGCTTTTGTCCCTACCTCGCATTTGGCACGATGCGGTGCTGACAGAGTCTGAACTCTGAACCGATGGAGCCAGGCGAACCAGAAAACGGGAGGCGGTTTTTTCCGAGCGGCGCGATTTTCTTCTTTGCGCTTCTGATTGTGTTCTACGCCGCGCTTTGGCTCGTCGTTTACTGGGTCATGGTCGCGCGGGCATGAAGAAGCTGAGCGCCACGCAGTTGGAGAAGCGGATCATCTGGGTGGCGCTGGCGTTTGCTGCGGTGCTGTTGGCGCTATCTGGCCTGGCGATCAATCTGTTTCATGTCGGCCTGCCTACATGTCTCACGGACGTCAAACCGTTCCAGAAAGGCGAACTCATCGCGCATTCACCGACACATTACGAAGTGCATTACGTCGCGCGCATGTGGAAGTTCGAACCGGAGGACGTGACTATTCCGGCAGGCTCGACCGTGGACATTTATTTAAGCGCAGCCGATGTCACGCACGGTCTGATTTTGCTCGGAACAAATCTCAATCTGATGGCCGTTCCAGGCGTCGTGAACTATGCACGCGTGAAATTCGATAAACCGCGCGTGTATCAATTGCTTTGTCACGAATTTTGCGGGACCGGGCATGACCAAATGGCTGCCGAATTGCATGTGGTTGACGCGGCAACATTCGCTTCAAAACCCAGCCCGCCACCTGCAGTCGAGCCAACCCATCCCGGGTACAAAATCTTGGATGCAAATCTGTGCACAACATGCCATTCGCTTGACGGTCAGCCTGGCGTTGGGCCGACATTTAAAGGTTTGTACGGTCGAACCGAAAAACTGAGGGACGGCTCAAACATTACCGTAACTGACGCTTTTATTCGCGAGAAAATCCTGCATCCCGAGGCGAAAGTCGTCGCCGGAAAATTTGAACAGGAGATGCCCACGACAGACCTCAGCGATCACGAGATCGAGGAAATCATCGAGTACTTGCAAACGTTGAAATGAGGATCATAACGCCATGCGATTTGGCGCGAAGTGCTTTGGGAGTGCGATGCGTCCCCGCATCGCCTTTCGCTAACGCACTCTTCCATATGAAACCGGCGCGAGGACGCGCCGCACTTCAAAGCTTCGCGAAATGAATTCGCCCACGTTCTCTCTTCGCTAAAAACATATGGACGGTAATAACCAACAAATCGACATCGAACCGGGGCTCCGAAAAATGATCCTAATCGAGATCATTTTCCCGATGGTTCTGTTGATCCTGGGGATTTACCACGGGTTGATGCAGGTGCTTTATCGCGCCGGCATGATTCGCAGCTCGCAATTTCTAGGACTGACTTATTTCCAGGGTCTAACGCTGCATGGTGTCGTAAACGCAATCGTGTTCACCACCTTCTTCGCGGTTGCTTTTGGTTACGCGGTCGTTCGCTACTATCTCCGGCGGCCACTCAACATGAAAGTGGCATGGCTATCGTTTGCATTGATGGTTGTGGGGACCCTTCTCGCGGCGGCAGCCATTCTGTCGGGAAAGGCGACGGTACTTTACACATTTTATCCACCGTTACGGGCACATCCTGCCTTTTACATCGGCACTGTGTTGTTGGTCGTTGGTTCGTGGATCGCATTCTTTAACTGGTTACCGCCTTATTTTGCCTGGAAACGCGAGCACGCGGGCGAGAAGGTGCCGCTCGCTGTTGTCGGCATTTTCGCCACGTTCATTATCTGGTTGGTAGCGACGACGCCTGTAGCGATCGAAGTGATTTTCCTCCTCATCCCGTGGTCGATGGGTTGGGTTGCCACGGTCAACGTGCCGTTGGCGCGGATGCTGTTTTGGTTCTTCGGTCATCCGCTTGTCTACTTCTGGCTGGTCCCGGCTTACGTCATGTATTACACGATGCTGCCGAAGCTGGCCGGCGGAAAACTTTTCTCCGATTTTGCCGGGCGGCTGACGTTTTTGTGGCTCGTGCTGTACTCGGCGCCGGTCGGAATTCATCACCAGTTCACCGAGCCTGGGATTAGCAGCACTTGGAAATTCGTGCACGCGGTCTTTACGATGCTCGTGGCCGTTCCGAGTTTTCTTACGGCGTTCACAATCGGAGCGTCGCTCGAGCATGGCGCGCGCGAACGGGGCGGTCACGGCCTAATCGGATGGTGGTCTAAACTTCCGTACCTCGACAAAGATCGCTGGTTGTTCTCCTATCTCTTTGCAGGTCTGTTTATTTTTATTTTTGGCGGAATCACTGGGATTATCAACGCGTCGTATAACCTCGATACCGTCGTGCACAACACCTCCTGGTTGCCGGCGCATTTTCACCAGACTGTCGCCGGCCCGATCTTTCTCGCTTACATCGGCATGAGTCTGTTTCTAGTCGCAACGCTCACCGGAAAAAGGATCAAATTGCCGACCTGGAACGTTTGGGTGCCGTACATCTGGACGGTCGGAATCATGATTTTTTCCACAGGGCTGTTCATCGGCGGCGCAAGCGGCGAACCGCGCCGGACGAACATGGGTCTGAGTTATACCGACCCGCAGTCGCGCCTTTATCATCCCGATTGGCAGACTGCGAAAATACTGGGCAGCCTCGGCGGCACGATCATGACGGTCGCGGCGCTGATGTTCTTTTGTGTTTTCTTTGCGACGCTTTTTGGGAAGCGAGTTAGACGAGGCGACTTGGAACTGATTGTTTCCAAGCCTTATCACGACGAGCGCGTTCCCGCGGTCCAAACTTTCACGCCCTGGCTGGCGGGTGCCGCGCTGCTACTGGTGATCGCCTACGCTGCGCCGATCGCACAAACGATTCGCAGCAATTTTCCCGGTGCGCCCGGCTACTCGCCGGATAATCCTCGGCCGATCACCAGCACACGATCCCGACTTTGACGAAGATGAGACTTCTTCCCTATCTGTTTTACGTGGCTTTTGCTGCCGATACGTTCGCGGGCACAGTCAAAGATGTTTCGCCCCAGCGCGGACACTCCGTAGCTCAGATCAACTGGACCGATGACGCAAGCCGGGACCGAGGATTGTCGGAATTCGCAGGTTTCCCCGTGATCCTCCTGCCGATTTATACCCGCTGTCCGACCGCGTGCATCGCGAATGTTGATCAACTCAAAGCGGCGCTGTCCAGCTCCTCCGCCGATCCCCGGCAATTTCGCGTACTGTTGTTCTCGTTTGATGCAAGCGACACGCCGGCGAAGTTGAGCGCTTATCGCACCCGCGAAAACATTCCGCTTAGCTGGTTTGTCGGCAGCAGTTCTCAGCAAAATATCGAAGCGCTTCTAGAGTCGATCGGGTTTCAATATGGCCGCGCTGGGACAGAGTTTACGCACCCGAATGTTGTTTTGTTTCTCGATCCCAAACTTCGGATTGCGAAATGGATTTACGGGACGGATTACTCGGGCAGCGATGTCGATGGCGCGTTGAAAATCGCAGCAGGCGAAAGCGATTGGGTTGGCGAGCATTCCGAGTGGCTCTACACGCTATTAGTGCTCGCAAGCACAGTGCTCTGTGTCGCGCTCGTCTACTACCTGGCGCAACTTCTTGTGGTGCGGCGGAAAATGCGCAAGCCGCAAGTCGCCTTTGGTAAGACGGCGATCGAGGTCGATGGGAATTGAAGCCTGGTAATCCATGAATGCTTCTCTTCGCGCCGCCGTGATCGCCAAATGGCGTGAAATTTCGGAACATAGACTTTCAGTCTGTGCGGCCAGCCGAGTTAAACTCGGCTCAATTTAAAACGATCGACATACATGAACGCTTCTCTTCGTGCCGCGGTCATCGCCGAGTGGCGCGGTTTGCCTAATAGAAAACAGCAGGTTGATCGCTGGCAATCACCGTCCGAGCTGATGCCGAGACTGATGCAACGCCTCGGGCTGCGCGAACGTCTCCGTGAAACCGAAGTAATCGACGCCTGGTCAAAAATCGTGGGGGACTTCATCGCCGCGCACTCAACACCAGTCGCACTGCGCGAAGGAATCCTCTACGTCCGAGTCCTTCAACCCGCGTTGCACTACGAGCTCGAACAAATCTCCAAGACGGAGATCCTGCGAAAACTAAAACAACGCTTCGGCACCAAAACCATCCGCGACGTTCGTTTCCGCGTAGGCTGAAAAGACAGCCAACTCCCTGGGGTTCTCGTTTTCAATGATCTGCTCTTTCCGCTAGAACTCTGACTGCGCTGCTTTGCAAGAGACAAAGTGAGACCTGAATCATGATATCTGTAGCGGTAAAAGAACCTCTAAGTAAGATCTTGGTTTCAGAGAACACTCTCACTGTAAAGGAATGCGCGTTCCTAATTGACCTTTACGATCGCTATTCCGAGCTATCGCTTCAGAGAGATTCTAGTGATCGGCTCCTCCTCCATTATTACACGCTGCGAGACGTAGACAGCGAGTCAGCTAGCTGGGTATATGATGTCACTCTGCGATGCAAAGAAAAGATCGAGGAGGGTCTTCGTACTCCGAAACTATTTATCGATTCGGTATTCCTCGCGTGTTTATTGCCAGGGGATTCGCATATTCCCCACGCAGACAATGCACGGAGAGAACACGGGCGCTGGATCCCGAACCACACGCCCCAGCGAGATTATACAGGGATTGTTTATCTGAATGACAACTTCACAGGAGGTGAATTGGTTTTTCCGGATCGCAACATAGTGATTATACCGAAGCCCGGTTTGTTTGTTGGGTTTCCCAGCAATCACAAATTTGTGCATGCGGTCCCAAATCTTCTTTCGGGAAAACGATACTCTCTGCCAGTCTGGTTTACACTGGCTTCAGCAAACGCTATGCAGATTTGAACTCTTTCAATATCTGCAGACTAGATTTAAAGATCCCAAAAATGGCATGAAGACACCTTCAGGGCGTAAAGGAGAGTGTCTTCCAGGAGAAGCACTCCAGAAATTAATTGCCTATCAAGTATACGAGAATGACTCCGCCCCGATACGCCCTGCACCTCGCAAACGTAGGTGGATGGAAGATGCCGAGGAGAGGTCTCCCTATCGCTGCCTCCCATTAGTCATGGCGAATCAGTACGGCTGGGAAATCCTATCTACACATCACGTCCGCGCGAGTTGGGATGGCACCTCGACACCCGAGGGGTTGTACGTCGAAAGCCTGGAGGGGAATGGACTCCTGCATTGCCGCTCTCACTTTGGCGAAGGCGTGCTAACCTTTAAGATTCCATTCCTCTTCAAGACACCCCATGGCTGGAATTTGATGGTCCGTGGTCCCACGAACAGTCCGAAAGACGGGATCGTAGCTCTAGATGGGATTGTTGAAACAGACTGGGCTCATTCAACATTCACCATGAACTGGCGGTTTACGAGAGCATGCACGGTCGAGTTCGCGATCGGAGAGCCCATCTGCCTATTCTTTCCCATCCAAAGAGGCGTCCTTGAGATGTTCCGCGGCGAATTTTGTATGTTGGAAGCGGATGAGGAATTGGAAAATAAGTTTCGAGAATGGTCTGCCAGCAGGCATCGGTTCCTCTTAGGGCTGAAAAAGGGGGAGCCGGAGGTGGTTGCACAAGGCTGGCAGAAGGATTACCCGCAGACCGCCAAAGACAAAAAACCGCTCGCGCATCCATTCGCAAACGAAACCTCGCGGGCTGCGCAAAAACGTAAGCATGGCAGCCATGATGATTCGGCAAACGCATAGTTCGAGTTTTGAGCAGCGTGAGCAGCCATCCCCGCAGTTACTACGTTCGAACCGACAATATTTTCGGCATGCGGCCTCGATGAAGTCGAAAGAATTGCGCCTGCAGCCCGCCTTTGAATTGCGCAGGTACATGGCGAGCAATTTGACGCCGCTCTGGAACTGGGCGCCGCTTACGACGTCCGCTAGGACATTGCGCAGCGATTCGCGCCGAATAATGGAATGGCTTGCAGGGTTTTCATGTTACGCCGCCGCCATATTTTAGTTAACCTAAAAGGAGGCTTGACATTAAAGCAGAGGATAACTGACATCCTGTGTATGACACAAAATACAAATCCCCCCGGACCGCCGCCCCCCGGACCGCCGCCACCGGGACGACCGCCAGGACCGCCACCGCCGGGGCCGCCGCCACCGGGCCGACCGCCAGGACCACCGCCACCGGGTCCGCCACCGCCAGGTCCGCCGCCGACGCGGTATTGATGCGGTACATTTAGCGTTGGGTGGTGCTGCGATTTAATTCTCTGGCGGTGCGAACTACTGGCGACTATTGGAGGCCAAGTCGCTAATACGCGTCAACTTTGTGAGCTAAAATTGGGAGCCGTTTACTTCGGCGCCGGTGAAGCGACGAGTTTTTGGAAGCGCGGATCATTCCTAAGGGGATCGAACATTGGATCCAGTCGGAGGAGTGCGGGCGTTAGCGGCATGATTGTATTCAATGAGCCGGCGTATGGTATTGAAAGTAGTTTCTGCAAAGCGGCAATGGCGCGGTCGGGCTCTCCCATTTGCGCCGCCACCCGGGCGAGGATCTCGAGCGACCAAGGACCAGTCAACGGGTCTTTCTCGATCGGATTCGCAGCCATAGCCCGCTCCGACAGAGCCAACGCGGTGGCCTTGTCCCCGAGACCCATGTTGACGAGCGCGAGATATCCAATGAGGTAATAATTTTCCGGCTGTTGTTTGAGGAAAAGTTCCATTTCGCTGCGCGCTTGTTGCCAACTTGCTTGGGCGGCGGCATGGTCGCCCCCGACATCCAGCGCCCACCCTAACAAAAAGCGCAGCTCGCCATTGGAAAAACCCAATGGTTCGGGTGTGGCGAGCATTTCCTTTAGGCGAGGGATGATCAGTGCAGGGCGGCGCTCCAAGATGGCTTCGTACACTTGTGTTCCCAAGGCGTCGGGATTGTCGGCATTCGGATGCAGCGGAGCGAGTAGTGCAGCAGCACGCGGCAGGTCACCCTCGGCTTGTGCGATAGCCGCCTTTAGCGCGATAGTATCTATGTCATCTGGTGAGATATTGAGAACTTGATCCGCCTTTCGTAATGCTTCGGGTAGATGACGATAGTGAATGTAGGTAATCGCGTGCTGCGTGAGCAGGTGAAGATCGCGCGGGTCGAGCCGCTCGGCTTCGTTGAAGTACGACTCGCTCCGGTCCCATTGGCCTCGCCTCCGCTCTAAATAGGCCATTGATTCAAGAGTCCGGCTGCTATTGGGAAGAACCTTGCGCGCCTGCTGAAAGTAACGCGCCGCAGTGTCGTAGTCCTTCAGGCAGGCGTAGTGGTAATATCCCTTGGCATGCAGTGCCTCGCCGAGATTGGGCTGAAGACTGAGGGCGGTTTCGGCTGCCTGCCGTGCCTCTTCACGGAGTGCGATGGTTGGTTGAAGAGCCTCGTTGCGGTAGCTGGCCGCATCAACGTATGACAGCAGCGCCCAAGCGAGAGCGAATTTAGGGTCCAACCGAACTGCTTCTCTGAGGTACTTCTGCGCGGCATCGGCATTGGCAGGCGTATCGACGGTCTTCAGTGTATAAGCGAGCCCACGCAGGTAGGCATCATAAGCTTCAGGATTGTCCGTCGGTTTGGCAGCGATTTCTTGCGCTTCCCGGCCCGAGAGTTTCGCTCGTAATTGGTCAGCGATGGCTTTTGCGACGTCGCTCTCAACGGAAAAGATATCGGTCAGCTTGCGATCGAAGGTTTCAGCCCAAAGATGAGAATCGCTAGCAGCATTGATCAGTTGCACGTTCACCCGCACAGCGTCGCCACTTCTCTGCACGCTACCTTCCAGAATGTGAGCTACTCCGAGTTGCTTCGCGATCTCAGGCAAATTTTCTGGCGCGCTTTTGTAATGCTGCGTGGATGTGCGCGAGATCACCTTCAAATCAGCAATCTTGGATAAACGGGTCAGAATCTCATCCTGAATACCTTCGGCAAAATAGGCGTTGGCCTTTTCCTCGCTTCGATTCTCAAAGGGTAAGACAGCGATTGATTTTTCGGGAATCGCGGGCGTCGGTGAGGACGGGTTGGTTTGCCACCTTGATAGGCCATACCAGCCGATAAACCCAAGGGTGCAGATTGCTGCGATCCCGCCGATAAGTAGCGCTTTTTTATTCGCACTTTTTTTAGAAGGTCTCCTTATGTGTGGCTGTCCTGCTGTAAGCTGCAGCCGTTGCGCAACCTCACCTGCCGATTGTGGTCGGCGAGACGGATCTTTTGAGAGGCAAGCTGCCACTGTATCTTCCCACTCTTGTGCTACCAATGCGGGCTCGATATCTAGTTCTTTCCGCCGCTCTGTCATCGAAGGAGCAACTCTTTCACAAATCTGCCGGTCGATATTGCCCGAATAAAACGGCGGCTTGCTCGTAAGCAGCTCATAGATGCTCGCGCCTAACGAGTAGATATCGTCGACATGCGTGCAACCCTCGCCATTGAGTTGTTGAGGGCTCATATACACGAGCGTGCCGCTTCGCCCTTGCTCGAGTGTCAACCGGCTGGCTGAATCCGTCAGCTGTCGAGCTATACCGAAATCTGTTATCTTTAAATCGCCGCGTTGATTCACCATCAGGTTCGCAGGTTTCAAATCACAATGGATGACACTTGCGCGATTATGGGCGTAATCGAGAGCGTCACAAACCTGAATTATCCACGTAGCGATCTCCTCTGGCGCAAACACCCTAGACTCCTTCTCAGCTCGCAAATTCGACAGCGTTTCGCCGTCGATATACTCCATCGAAATACAGCCGGAGCGTTGGTCGTGTACGAAATCATGGATCCGAACGATGTGCGGATGCGTCAAATCGAGGCAACTTCTTGTTTCTCGTTTGAGCTGATCGAACGCGGCGCGATCGCGAATCATCAAGTCGGGGAGAAACTTCAACGCGACGTCACGCTCGAGTTCTTCATCGCGGGCTAACCAGACAATCCCCATGCCGCCTCGTCCGAGTACCTTGATCAGCGTGTAGCGGCCAAAGACCGTCTGCCCGCTTGCAAACTCGCGCGAAGTCGCGGCCATGACATCGCCTGCGGGTTCGTTACTCACGTTGGCCAAGTATACAACATTAGCACCGAAAAGAAGGTGAAACGTCGAAGCGGCGGGCTCACCTGACTTCGGTTGGTGCACAGAGAAGCGCGGATTCGTGGATTTTTTGCCCCTCTTGTCGGATTTGATACACTTTCTGTGCGTGAACGCACCCCCAGACGAAGATGCCTGGTTAGAAGCCAGGAATGGCACGCGCTATCCGATCCGAGGCAGTTGCTCGGTCGGGCGAACGGCTGCTAATGCGATAGTGCTGGACTCGCCCAAGGTGTCGCGGCGGCATGCTCTCATCCACTTGCAAAACATCGGTGAACTTTGGCTGATCGATTTCGGAAGCAGTAACGGTACGTTTTTGAACAAGCGGCGGATCCATCATCCGATTCGTCTCGGTGACGGCGATCACATAACCATTGGCGATCAGGTTTTCACGTTCCGGCAACCGATTGCCGTCTCGCAGGAATACAAAACCGAGGTGATGCAGCGCACGTTGCGAGAAATCGAGAAAATTCCTTGCTGGCTTCTCGTCACAGATATCCGGGATTTCACACCTCTGATCCGTCACATGCAGACTGAGGACTTGGATGTTCTTCTCGGTGCGTGGATTTTTAGTTGCAAAGAGATCATCGAGAAGCAGAACGGGATAATTAACAAATACCTGGGCGACGGTTTTCTTGCCTATTGGCCCGCCGCCGCGACGACTTCGAAACAGATGATGGCCGTGATCTCCGCGTTGAAAGAGTTGCAACAAAAAGGAGAGCCGCAGTTTCGCCTGGTTCTCCATTTCGGCCCGGTAGCGATTGGCGGAGTCGCATCAATGGGCGAAGAAAGTTTGATGGGAGACGAAGTGAATTTGATCTTTCGACTCGAAAGACTGGCTGGTTCGTTAGGCGAAGTCTGCTGTCTGAGCGAAGGCGCGCATGCGAATCTACGTGGACTCGCCCCAACGCGTCTGCTCGGCGAATTCGAGTTGAAAGGATTTGAGGGAAAGTGCCGATTCTTTGCTGTTTAATTCGCTTCTCGGACCTGAAAAGACGCGGAACCGTAAGGCCTCGGCAATTGCACATCTAAACGCGATCGTAAGGATATTTGCGGCGATCTTTCGAACGAGAGCTCGGCGACGCCCGGGTTCGTCGAGATCGCAAGGCCCTTCGGCGATTATGCGCTGGCAATCACCTCCGAGCTGATGCCCTGCTACGCCTCGGCTTACACGAGCGGCTGCGTGAACGGCAGCGCGGTCGCGCGTG
>JBLMXH010000040.1:0-36236 GCA_050257685.1 Nitrospirota bacterium | reverse complement strand
TGTCACTTAGATACTGATCTACTTCACTCATCACTTATTCACTTTTCTTCTCGTCTTTGAAAATCAAACGCAGGGGCTGTCCTATGTGAATGCGTTCTTCAAGTTGCTGTTCCAAAGTTTTTTCAGTCTCAGCGGTCAGCCCGCTTTGTGCTGCTTTTTTCCAAGCCAAACCGGGCAGCACTGACAATTCGCTTTGAACGTCCTGGCCGGAAATGCGATTCCACAATCCGTTTTCAAATGCGAGCACGTCAACTTGTTGCTGTTCAACACCCAAAATTTGCGGCGGCGGCAACTGCACCAGGATTTGATCCGGACGAATATCGATTGAGAGACCTTTACGCAGATCGAATCCGGCTTTGGCAAGGAATGTGCCGTGCAGTTTCACACGTTTGGAGCTGCCCGCCCAGGTGTGGAGCAATTCGTGTTCGACTTCAATGCGGCGTGACAAAACCACCAGCTCGCTAACCGGCATCGTTTGTTCCATGTAAACACGATCGTTGATCGTGATCCGTGGCTGCAGATGCGCGATGTCGATGAATGCGGCGCGCAAATTTTTACCGAGCCGCTCCAGCTCAGCCGTGCTTTGCCGCGCGGTGCGCGCTGGCCAACTCTCCAAACGCAAGAAGATGATCAGGATCGTGGTTCCAATAATGAGCGCCACGAGCGTCAGTGCGATTGGCCATGCAATGCGATACGGGTTTGCTGATTTCGACATTGGACGTTGGGCGTTGAGCGTTTCTGTTCAGACGGAATCGAGCAAGAGAAAGATCACGAGCAAGAGCAAAGCCGCGAACCATTTGTGCCCAAAAAATTACCGCCCCCCACGCCCGATAGGCGTGAAGGGCGGCTGTTCCCCCCAGAACAATCGTAGAAAACTTTCAAGGCTCTAAGCGAGGTTTCGCCTGCTGGCAACAAAATTTTAAACAAAATTTTCGAAAGTTTTGTGCAGTTCTGTGATTGTGCAAAGCCAATGCGATCCGGAGGTTGCGCAAGCGCGGGTCGCGGTTTCTAGTCTTTGATGCGTGATTTGGGTGATGAACGGGTGTCACGCAATTTTGCCGGTTCGTTGCTGGTCGCTCACCCGAATATGCTTGACCCGAACTTTCGGCGAACCGTGCTCTTTGTTTCCGAGCATGAGCCTAACGAAGGCGCGCTCGGCGTGATCATTAATCGCCCGCTTGACCGACCCGTGGCCGAGCTCGTCTCCGGTGCGCCACCGACGGGCTTTGCTGATGTGCCGGTCTTTTTGGGCGGTCCAGTTGGCAAAAACCAATTGATGTTTGCCGCGTTTGAATGGCAGAAAGGTGCGGGGCTGAAACTCAATCACAACATCGCGTTGGACGAAGGCGGCGACGCACAAGGGCAGAAAAATTTACTTACGGTTTGTGCTTTCGTCGGTTACGCAGGCTGGGGCGCTGGCCAACTTGAAAGCGAGGTAAAGCAAAAAGCGTGGGTTGTGCACAAAGCGAATCCGTCGCTGCTCAAGCTTGATCGCCTGCCAAATCTATGGTTCGAAATTATGCGAACGCTGGGACCATGGTATAAAATGCTCGCCGCCGCCCCCGATGATCCTTCGCTCAACTGATTCATAACTGACGAGTTGGAAGCGTTTTTCACTTGTCACTTGTCCCGCGTCACTTTTCACTTCGCAAATGATCATCGGTGTCCCAAAGGAGATTAAGGAACAAGAGCAGCGAGTTGCCTTACTGCCGTCTGCCACGAACGAACTTACCAAACATGGGCATTCCGTGTTGGTGGAACGGGATGCCGGACTTGGTTCCGGTTACTCCGATCAGGACTATGTCAAAGCCGGCGCCGAGATTGTGGAGCAGGCAAAAGAGGTCTTCGCGCGTGCTGACATGATCGTGAAGGTCAAGGAACCGCTCAAAGCTGAGTTCCCATTATTACGGAGCGGCCAAATTCTTTTCACGTATCTGCACCTCGCGGCGAGCAAACCGCTTACTGAAGCTCTGCTGAAATCGGGTGTGACTGGTGTGGCGTACGAGACGATCCAGGTGGATCATCGTTTGCCGCTCCTGGAACCGATGAGCGAAATCGCAGGTCGCATGTCGGTGGTAATGGGCGCGAATTTTCTCGCCAAGTACAACGGCGGCAGCGGAGTTCTGCTGGGCGGCGTTCCGGGCGTTTTGCCCGGACGCGTAGTCATCGTCGGCGGCGGAACATCGGGCGTGAACGCCTTGCGCATGGCCAAAGGCCTCGGCGCCGATGCCACGATTCTGGACATCGATGTCGAACGGCTGCGTTTTTTGGATATCGCGATAGAGAACCTGCACACGCTCTATTCGAACGAAGCGAATCTGGACGATTTGATGCCCGATTGCGATTTGCTCATCGGCGCCGTGCTTTTACCCGGAGCCAAAGCACCAAAGCTGATCACGCGTGCCATGTTGGCAAAAATGAAACGCGGCAGCGTGTTCGTAGACATTTCAATAGATCAGGGCGGTTGCGCTGAAACCTCGCGACCGACGACACACCTCGATCCGGTTTACGTCGAGGAAGGTGTGACGCATTATTGCGTCGCAAACATGCCCGCGGCGTACGCGCGGACCGCAACGCAAGCCCTTACGAACGTCACCTATCGTTACGTGCAGCTGTTAGCCGACCTCGGTCTTGAGGGTGCTTGCAAAAAGCAGCCGGCGCTCATTGGTGGGATCAACACGCGCGACGGGCGGCTCACTTGCCAGGCCGTGGCCGAAGCGCATGGCTTGAAGTGGGAGGCACCCTTTTAGTCCTCGTCGCGAGCTATTTGTGTTCCGAGCAGCATTCTTCACGGTCCAAAAACTACGCTTGCTGCGATTGATCTATTAAAGCATTATGCGTCTCTAATTATGAAGAAATACATCTGCATTCTGGCCAGTGCCGCGCTGCTCGCGGCATGCGAACAAAAAACCGAAACTGTCGCTCCTGCGATAACGCCCGCTCCCACTACCGCGCCTGCAGCGACTGAAATAAGTCCCGCCGCAACCGAAGCTCCAGCTGCTGTTACCGAATCGCCTGCCGCCACAGAGGAAACACCTGCCCAGTCGCCTGGGCAATAAATTGCTAGGATTCTTTCCGTTTGAGAAGTCTTCCCCCGATTTCGGTGGAAGACTTCTTTTGTACCGAGGTCCTGCATCAGAATTGTGACTGCCTCTTGAGACAGCTCGTTTCAGGCTAGAATTTTGGCAACGCAGACGAAGGAAGTGAGTTCATTCTCATTCCCCAAAACGCATCGGCTGACACATCGTTCAGAATACGAGCAGGTGAGACGGGATGGAATGACACAACGCGGCAAGCTTGTGATGTTAAGTGTGATGCCGATGGACGATCGCGATCCGTGGCGTGCGGGATTCGTTACTTCAGGCCGCATCGGAGGCGCCGTCGTTCGCAATCGAGTTCGGCGTCGTTTACGAGAAATTGTTCGTCGCCACCAGTACGAACTGCGACAAGGCTTTTGGTTCGTAGTTATTGCCAGACACGACGCCGCGACCGCGATGTATGCGGCTCTGGAAGATGAATGGTTGCGCCTCGCTAGGCGCGCTTCTATTCTGCTCTGATGCTCGGCCTGGTTCGTTTTGTCATTCGCTTATATCAGTGCACCCTTTCGCCATTGCTTCGCCTGCTCTGCGGCCCTGACTGCGGTTGCCGATTTACCCCGACCTGTTCGAGATATTTTCTGGAAGCCGTGGAGACGCATGGCGTTCGGCACGGCAGCTGGCTGGGATTGAAGCGCCTCGCTCGGTGCCAGCCGTGGGGTGGATGTGGGTACGACCCGGTGCCGCCGCGCTGGGCAGGCGGATCTCAGAATGAGGTCCGTCGCTGCGTCTGATCGTGCAAAACCAAGTTTATGGATCGAACTGCGTGGATTGTAGTCGCTCTTTGCGTCGTGGGGCTCGTCGTATGGGAAATGTATTTGGCAAAACAGATGGCGCCCAGGCCGGCTCCCGTCACGGCGACGTCTGGGCGAACTTCCCCAACCGCGACGCCGGCGATCCTCGCTCCTTCGCCGTCTCCGCTCACTACACCGGAAGCTGCGCCACAGGGCAGTGAATCAGTTCCGGCGTTTACGGAACAGCTCCAGACCTTGCGCAATTCGGATGTCGAGTTGCGCTTCACCAACCGCGGGGGCGGCATCGCCGATGCGGTAATGCTCAATCACATCGGCGAAAACGCCAGCCGCGTGACCCTGAATTCTCCGAAGCACATGCCTATTGGAGCGATGGTTGACGACCCGGCAAAGCCCGCGCTTCCGGAGTTTACGTTGACGCGCGAATCCGACAGCAGCATTCGTTGCGAGCGCGCCACACCTGACGGAATCACAATTCGAAAGAAATTTTCTTTGCTGCAGTCGAGCCAGAAGAAAGACAATTTTCTTCTCGACCTTGATCTGGACGTGCAGAACACGGGTGCACAGCCGCACGCAAACGGTGACTACTTCGTGGCGCTCGGTTCTGCGGCGCCGATTCATCCGAAGGACTATCCGTACTACACGCGACTGGTTTGGTGCATCAACGGCAAAGCCCGAGACCACAACGTAAGTGCATTTCAGGGGAGTGGCGGTTTTTTCGGAATTGGTGCGCACGCGGCGCAGCCCGTTTTCCAGGAGAATTTTGCCGGAGCGGAATGGACAGCTGTTACGGATCAGTTTTTTGCGACGATCATCGCGCCGCTGAACGCTAAGGCCACAGGGATTTGGGGTCGCTCGTTCGACGTCTCAAGCACACAAAACATGGTCGGGATCGAAGGCGCGATGCGCATGCCAGGGTTTCAGCTGCAGCCTGGCCAAACCTACACCGCGCGTTTCCAAATTTGGGCGGGGCCGAAAATTTATCACCGACTCGCTCAGTTCGAGCACAACGAGGCGGAGATCATGAATTTCGGCGTGTTCAAGATCGTCAGCCAATTCCTACTCAATTTTCTCAACACCATCCATGGGTTCGTTAAGAGTTACGGTGTTGCCATCCTCGTGTTGACTCTTGTCGTACGCCTCGTGCTCTGGCCGCTCCAGAGCAAAGCGAATCAAACAATGCGCAAGACAGCGTTGCTCGGGCCGAAGATGCAGGAACTGCGCGAGAAATACAAAGACGATCCCACCCGAATGAACCAGGAGGTCATGAAGCTGTACAAACAGTACGGCATTAACCCTGTGGGTGGCTGTTTGCCGATGGCCATTCAGATTCCGATTTTCTTCGGCCTTTATCAGATGCTCGCCCAGGCTGTGGAATTGCGAAACGCGAGGTTTCTCTGGGTACACGATCTGTCCCAGCCGGATACGGTGGCGCATTTGCCTGTGCTCGGCTGGCCGATCAACATCATCCCGCTGCTCATGGCGGCTACGCAGGTCTGGCTCATGGCGATGACACCGAAGACGGGCGATCCCACGCAGCGGCGCATAATGATGTTTACGCCCCTGATCTTCCTATTTTTCTGCTACAATTTTGCGGCGGCTCTGGCATTATATTACACCGCGCAAAATCTTTTCAGCATCCTGCAATTTTATCAGAACAAACGGCAACCGATGCCGACGCTCGAAAAAGTTGCGCCTGCTGGAAAACGAAAACGATGATGACGCCGAAAGATCTGCTGGACACAATGCTCGGGTACCTCGGTTTCGTTGTGGACATCGAGGAGACCACTAACGAAGGCGGCAACCCGACGCTGCAGATTTACACTGAGGAAAGCCGGCGCCTCATCGGACGCGACGGCGAGACGCTCGAGGCCATTCAATTTTTGCTCAATCGTTTGCTGCAAGCCAGAGACAAGAACGCGGAGAAAGTCATCGTCGATTGCGAACATTACCGCTCCATGCGCGAAGATCGGATCGTGCAACGCGTGCGCGAGTTGGCGGAGCGTGTACGCATCACCGGCCGTTCGCTCCAGCTCGAGCCGATGAATTCCTACGAACGACGTCTCGTACACAATGCTTTCAAAGACGACCCGGAAGTCGCCACTTGGAGTCCATCTGATTCAGCGCGGATCAAGCAGATCACGCTGCTAAAGCGGCCTAAAAAACCAGCCCCGCAAGAAACGCCGGCTTCGTAAGACTGTAGCGGCCGCTCTCCAAGCGCCGAGTTCGGCCCGGCGTCATAGACCGCCGCTACAGTTTTGCTTTCGATCGCGCCGCATCTGTAGCGGTCCCCGCGTCCACTTCCGGTCGCCAACGGAATTTATCCAGCAGCGGATTTTCCTTTCCTTCGACTGCATCGGCAATGATCTCACCCAGCACTGGAGCAAATTTGAATCCGTGTCCGCTGTCACCCGCGGCAACGACCAATCCTTCACGATCCGGATCCGGTGCGATCCAGAAATGTCCATCATGCGTGTCGCAGTACATGCATACACGCGTGTAGACAATCGGCGCATCGGCGAGCGAGGAAAAAGTTGAGGCCAGAAATTCACGCAAGTTCCTTTCGTTATCGGCAGTCACGACGCGTTCGGGGGAGTCGGGCGACATCTCGCGTCCAGCACCATGATTAGCAATTTTCACGATGCCGTCGCGATTGATCGGAAATCCGTAGTAGCCGGTGGTGGTAATGTCTGCGCCGAAAACCGGAAAACGTTCCGACTCAAACAGTTCAGGCTCAGAAGGTCGCAAATGGAACACCGGCTGTCCGGTCGCGCGGAAGAATTTCCCGGTAAACGGTAGCAGGTACGGCGTCCAGGCGCCCACCGCCATCACGACTGTGTCCGCAGCAATTCGGGTCATCCCGAGCGAAGTCGAAGGACCCCGTTGAGTTAACTCACTGCTTTGTTGCGGGGTTGAAAGCCTGGCCTCGCGGACTTCGTCCTCTGCGTTGCAGCGTCGACTTCGCTTCGCTTCGCTCGGAATGACAGCGCTGTGTTGTCGCTCCGCAATGACTATGCCTTTTACGCGATCATCGGCTTCATCTAAGCAGACGAAGCGACTGCCGGTTCGTAGTTCAACGCCGATGGATTTCGCGCGCTCAATCAACATTGCAACAGCCCGACCGCTCTCGGCATAGCCTGCGTCGATTTCAAAAACGCCATCGCGATAAAGTTCCGGATTCCATGCTGGAAAACGTTTCCACAGTTCCGGGCTGTTCATGCGTGCGACGTTGAGTCCGCGTTTCTCGAGGAGATTGAAACTTTCGTATTCAAAATCGCCCGGTTCCATTTTCCGGCGCCTAACGAACATCACACCGACTTCGTGGTACAACTTACTAGCGAACTCCTCATTCCACTGCCGCCAGAGCTTGATCGAGCGTTCAGCCAGTGAAGTGTAATCCTCGTCCGCACCGTATGCGGCGCGCACCGCTTTGCTGATATCGGTCGATGCTGCCAATGCATGTGGCAGCGGCCCCGGGTCGACGAGCACGACGTCATGGCAACGTTTTTTCAGTTCGATAGCGGATGTAACTCCATTAATTCCGGCACCAACAACGATGATCTTCGACATATAATGAAGCCTGTCATTCTGAGCGGAGCGAAGAATCTCTGATTCATCTGACCAAGCGGCGTCCGGGAAAAAATCAGAGATGTTTCGCTCTGCTCAACATGACAACGAGTTAACTGGCTGTCGTGTCAAGCGCTGATCTGTTCGTTGTAGGGCAACCGCTCCGGTTGCCGATGTGGCAGGCGACGCGCCTGCCCTACAAAGAATTCGCGCCTGTTTGCAGCGCGCGTTCCCGTTCGAGCAGGGTAGGGTGCGAGTAATAAAAACCGCTGTAGAGCGGGTGTGGCGTGAGGTTGCTCAGGTTTTTCTCGGTCAATTTACGAAGTGCTTGAATGAGCGGTTGCGCATCTCCCATGGTGGCGCGGGCGAATCCATCCGCCTCGTACTCAAAGCGGCGCGACCACATGTGAATCAGCGGCGAAAACCAGAAACCGATCGTTCCCGCCAATAACGCGAACAGCAGCATTGCCGGGACGACATTCATTGCAGCAAAGCCCGCATGATGCTGAAAACCGAATGCTTGATAGAACCACTGCTGACGGGCCAACCAGGCGACCGTCGCGAAACCGATAAACACGCCTGCGATGGAAACGGCGAGCAATTTCACGACGTGACGTTTTTTGTAATGCCCGATTTCATGCGCGAGCACCGATTCCAGTTCCGGTTCGGCGAGTTGGGCTACAAGAGTATCGAAAAGGACGATTTTGCGGAAATGTCCGAACCCGGTGAAGAAGGCGTTGGAGTGGTGCGACCGTTTGCTGCCGTCCATTACTTCGATGCTGCGGGTCGGAAAATCTGTGCGCCTCGCCAGTGCAAAGAGGCGTTCGCGTAAGCTGGAGCCCTCCGGCAGAGGCGTAAATTTGTTGAAGAGCGGCATGATCACCGCAGGAGCAATGAGCATCAGGAGTAATTGAAAGGCGATAACCAGCACCGCTGCCCAAATCCACCAGTTTGGACCGGTCCGCTCGATCAGCTTCAACACCAGCACCAGCAATGGAAACCCCAGCAACACCGCGAGCAAAAATCCTTTCAGACGGTCAATTACCCACGTGTTCACGGTAGTCGTGTTGAAACCAAATCGCTGTTCGAGTTTGAACTGCGAGTACCACGCGAACGGCAAGCTAACGGTGCTTAGTGCAACTCCTATGGCAAAAAGGAAACCGGCCATTACCCAAACGGACGTGCCGAAAGCTGCCGTGAATTTTTGAAACGCCCAAGGCAGCACGCCGCTGAACAGAATTGTGATGAGGAGTGCTGCATCGAATACGGTAACGACCTCTCCAAACCGGCTCTTGGCCAGGGTGTAATCGATCGAGCGGCAATATGTCTGTTGATCTACCACCCCGCAAAATGCAGGCGGCACTTCATTCGTGTGCGCGCGGACATGACGTTCGTTGAGTCGGCTGAGGCACAGTTCTGCAATCGCGCGCGCGAGAATCAGAACTAGAGCAATAACAGCGAACGGTGGCATAAAAACCCAGTAATGTAGCGCATGCGTCCCGCTTGCAGCGTCCACGTGTCGCAAGCCAGAGGCTCGCGCTACTCTTCGCTTCGCTCAACATGACAGGGAATTTATCAGCCCTGAAAAAGCTTCCGATAATACCGGTACCAGTCGCTCTGAAAACGTTCAGTGGGATCATACTTTCGTTTCAGGTCCAGAAATTCCTTGAATTGTGGATAGCACGCAAGCACCTGCTCGGGCTTTGCAAATTTATGATAGGTCAGGTAATAACTTCCCGCGCGAGCGATCGCCAGATCGATTAAGCCGCGGAACGAACGCGCAGACGCTTCGATGCCGGCCGGCATGTGGAGTGTTAACAAATTGAAGATGATACAAGCATAGGATCGTTTGGCCCACGCAAGGAAGCTCTCGTCATCTTTTTCAATCAATCGGACGGTGCCGTAGATGACGGCCGTGTGATTTGAACGCAGCAAATTTGCTGCCTGTGCCAGAAAATCGGGAAGATCGGTGCGCGGCACATAGATCTCGGTGATAATGAGACTCGACTCCTCACCGCCAATTTGCTCGCGGATCTTCTGAGCATAATTCGGCAGATATGCGCTGAGCTGGTTCGTGTCGGACCAGTAAGTCTGCCCGTTTGTCGACAAATAGTAGTCGCTATAGCGCTTGAAAGCCTTTTCCCGATCGGTGTAGGCAAGTCGTAGCAGCTCCAGCCAGTCGTCATCCCGTAATTCTTTTTTGGCAACAACCGGTTGGTCTTCGCTGATCGGTTCATAGCAGGAAAACACACCGCGTTGTAAAAAGTCCGGTGATTTTTCATCGACCGAAAATTGAAAATCGCCGTAAAGGAAATTTTCCGCGATGCATTCTTGAAAGCGCTTGGGCAAATTGTCCGCACGAATGATTTCGACTACGCGTCTTAATTTCTGCCGCCGGACGAGCTGAAGCGTTACGGTATCGATCAATCCGAAAAGGCCGTAGCCACCAATCGCGAGTCGAAACAATTCATTATTTTCCTTACGCGAGCAGCGAATCGATTTTCCATCGGCAGTGATCAGTGTGAATGATTCAACGTTAGAGATGATGGGCTTCATCGTTAGTCCGCGGCCGTGCACGTTCGAGGAGAGGCTGCCACCGAGTGTGAATGTGTCGGCGCCGGTTTGTTTCTGTGCGATGCCCCATTGCTTTGTCTCGCCCGCCTGCGCATCGAGGTACTCGCGAATCAGTTTCGGCCATTGAATACCGGCTTCTGCTTCGAGTAAGCCGTGTTCACGATCGAACGAAATCACGCGATCGAGTTCGCGCGTGTCGACGCACATGCTATCGGTGGCGAATTGCTGGCCACCCATCGAGTGTCGGCATCCCGAAACCGAAATCGGCAAGCTCTTTCGTGACGCAGAACGAACGATCTCAGCAAGTTCATCTCGGGTGTGCGGTCTTAGAAGTTCACGAACGCGAGTGCGATTGAGTTGCGAATGGACGTCGTTGACCCAAATTTCTTTGTCGCGTTCCGAAAACGCATGCGGCGCAAGCGCAAAAAGCGCTGCCGTGCGTATGAATTCACGGCGGGTCAACATCGCGAAAGCTTAACTACGCCAGTTACATTGCGGCCAGACAAATTACCTCGCCTTTTGCGATGATTTCATCACCGAGATCGGACGCCATGTTTCGCAGATCATTGTGATCAAAAAGTCGAATTATGCGCCACGGCCGTATGATCTCAGCGAGGTTACTTCGCGTACTTCCCCAGAGAAATGGCTCGCCGCGGATGCGCAACCACCAATCAACAAGTTTGGTTTGCGAATCGAAGCGAATGTGACCGTCCTGCTCTTGTTCCATAAATGTAAATGCAAGTTGGCTTCCAGCGCTGCTCAGGCTGCTCATGGTTTTCATCAGGGAGGAGACGACGTCTGCGTGGAAATACATTAGTAAACCTTCAGCGATCCAGAATGTGCGTTTGGCTGGATCGAACCCACTGGTGATCAACGCTTTTGTGTGAAGAGAGGTGGCACTGAAATCAACTGCAACAAAATGCAATCGTTCGATTCCGAAATCGAAACAGGCGCGCACTTTGTGACGCTGAGTAGCCGGATGATCGATCTCCCAAAATTGCGCATCTGGAAACTCGCGCTGCAATTCAGAAGTCAGCGGATCGAAGCCTGCACCGAGTACGACGACCTGGACGACTCCGTTAGAAAGTGCTGAGCGCGCCACCTCGCCGATGCATTTCTTTCGTAATGCGTAATGGAGCAAAATCCCCGGGAGCGTGCAACGCTCGATCAGGTTCGCGATCGGCCGGAACCAACTCTGCCTAACGATTTTCGAGAACAAACGTGTTTGCGCTGAGTGCTTCTCAAGAACCTTGCCGCATAAATCTGCCGACGAATTCGATACAAGGCGTGAGTGTCTGGCGTCGTGATGGAGAAGAACCAGGCTGGCAGCAATGGCCAGTGCTGTACGACTAGCGTCTTCCTGTTGCACCGAATCGAGGTGTCGGGTTAACCGGTAATTGAAAGATTAATTCTGGGTCAGATGCGCCGACGAGTTTCTACTCGCGAGCGCTGGCCACACCGTTCCCGCGTGCTGCTTTAGCTTGCGTGGAAAGAAATTCGCGAACGTGATTCAATTCCTCTCGTGAACCGCCAGCTTTCGACGTTTGTGCGGCAAGCTTGGTGTAGTAGAGGTTTGCATCCTGTTTGTCGCCGGCTTGCTCGGCGGCTCGCGCCGCTCCGTACAAGCCTCTGAATCGTCCGGGATAGATCTTGAGCGCGGCCTCAAACTCTCGCTGTGCTTCGGTCGGTTTTCCCATTTCCAACAGCAGAGTGCCAAGTTGTTCGCGAATTGGAACGAATGCTCCAGGGGAAACCGGGTGCTTGCCGAGTGCGTCTTCGGAATCCGCCGCGCGCCGCAGCGTATCGATCGCTTCGTTCTTCTTGCCTTCAGCTGCTGCTACCCATGCTGAAGCCGCTTGCATCTGCAGGTCGAGATGACTTTTGAAATAATCGAACTTTGGGTCCTTCGTCGCATCGCGTAATTGCCGCATTCGCGCGATCGCTATTCGCGCCCCGTCGAGGTTGCCAGTGTGCGCGCATCCAAGCGCGTGACCATATTCGATGAGAGCTTCCATGAAAGGGAACGAAGACCAGTGTGGGACATTTGGAATCGACAACGTTGCCGCTGCTTGCCAATCGTTTCGTTCAAAAGCGTAGCGTGTTGGAATAGCAGCCAAGGCGTAAGCCGCACTGAATTCCAGTTCCGGGTTCGTCTTCCGGACTTTCGCGGCAAAATCGACGATCTTCTTGGCCTCACCATCCTGAGCTTCCTGCAAATAAGAGTAGGCCATGTAATCGAGCGCGTGTAATTCTTCAGCTTCCGTGGCATCACGGTGGCGCATGGCAGCGTAAGCCCGCGAAGCTTCGGCCGAAGCGCGATTCGCAGCGATCGATTCATCCCACATTCCCAGCCGCGTAAAGATGTGCGACGGCATATGCAGGGCGTGTGGCACCCACGGTGCGATGGAATCATACGCTTGGGCTGCGGCAAGGCCGCGTTGAGCGAATTGAGGATAATCGTAAGAATGAATCAGGTAATGAACGACTCCGGGATGATTCGCGTTCTGTTTCCACAGCTTTTCCAGGATGCCTGCCGCCTCAAGTTGGTTGGATAAACTGGTATCGTTAGGCGTGGCATAACCGACGGCGAGCACCGCGAATGCGTAGAAGGTTTGCACTTCGAAATCATCCGGATACTTGTCGCGCAGCTGGCGCATTGCCTTTTCGTATGCGACAACTCGATCGCGTGGGCCGACCGGTCCATGACACGATTGTCCAACCGGAGCTGCGTTCGAACTGTCCGATGTGCTGTAGTAAGTGTTCAACGCAGTGATGAATCCGCGTTCGCGATCTGAACCTGCCTTCATCGACATTGCCTTTTCGATGGCAGCTTTGCCCGCCCGCATTTCGTCGGGAGTGGGCGGTGTCCAAATCGGATGCCACCACGTCATGGCAATTCCCCATTGTGCCATTGCGCAGTTCGGATCGCGCTCGGCTACTGAAGTAAAAACGCGTCGCGCTTCTTCGTAGAAAAACGAATGCAGCAACGCCACGCCACGAGCGAAATCAGACTGAACATCTGGCGCGCATGTTATCGGGAACGTTACTTTCCCGACGCCGCGCAAATCCCCTGGTTGTGGAGCGGTTGCACATTGAGCGTTTTGCAGGACGAACAAAATAGCGACAGGCGTGATGAGATAAACGATGCGAGTCCAACCTGATCGCAGCATTCGCAAGGCTACCTGCCGATTCCTGTTGCTGCAAATCGGAAGCGACGGGGCCTCTTCAAGTAGGGTGCGTCACTCCCCGTGCGCGCCGATTTTTAGATTGGAGGCGGCGGGCAGAGGACTGCCCGCCCTACCCAGCGAATCACGGCTACTCGAACGCAAAAATGATTTTGCCGCTGCGTTTGCCCTGTGCGGCATGTGCGACCGCTGCTTTGATTTCGCTAAGTGGATAAGCTTTTTCGACTTTCGTTTTGAGCAGACCGCGCCTGGTCATATCAAAAAGTGGTCGAAACGTTTCCATGCGTTCAGCGGGACCGGCGTTGTCGTACCATTTGTTGATCCAGATGCCGCGAAATCGCAGGTCTTTGAAAATGAGAAGGCCGGTCGGGATCTTTAGCGGTTGCAAGCTCATTGCGCCGAAGCTTACAAGTGTGCCACCAAGAGCGAGACAATTTGCGAGGCGCAGCGCGCTATCGCCGCCGACGGAATTCAGGCCGAGGCGAATGGACGCACCACCTGTGGCGTCCATCACTTCCTGGCGAAGATTGTCGCCATCGACCAGTACGACATCGCCGCCCTCGGCGCGCAATTCATCGACCAGTTCGGCGCGGCGAACGATGTTTACGGTTTTATATCCGAGCTCATGCGCGATTTGAATCACGTCGCGACCAGCCGCCGAGTTCGCCGCGTTTTGGATCAACCAATCGCCTTTTTTCAAATCGACATAGTCGTGCAGCAATCGCCACGCAGTCAGCGGATTGATTTTCAACATTGCGGCCTGAACTGGTTGGATTCCCTCAGGCACAATGACCAGCTCATTGGCTTTTACTGCGACGGCATCCCGCCATGTGCCGATGTTATGCGGCAGGATCACCAGCGCACCATTCATTAGGTCCTTAACGTCTGCGCCTACCTCAACAACGGTGCCGGCGCCTTCGAATCCCGGTGTCGCGGGAAGTTTCGCGCGTACCGGATATTTTCCTTCGATCTGATTTAGATCCGCCGGATTGATCGGCGCTGCGGACATTTTCACCACGGCTTCGTCTGCGGCCGGCGTCGGCATCGGACGTGTTTCGATACGCAGGACATCCGCTGGATTTCCGTGCTTTTCGTAAACGGCTGCGTCTATAGTTTTATTGATCATGCCCCCGCAAGGTGATGCCTCTGACCCGAATGTGCCTGCTCGCAATGCTACGCACAGCGTTGCCGGCGGGCAAACTCGCAAGCTTGAGAATCGAACGGGGTCTTCCGCACCGCGAACCGGTGCGCGTGTCGCGCTGCTCGGGCTTGTGATAAATGTGGTGCTTGCGTCGGTTAAGATCGTGACCGGCGTTATCGGTCACGCTTATGTCCTGATCGCAGATGGAATGGAGTCGGCGCTCGATGTGGCTGGCTCGATAGTCATTTGGGGCGGACTAACTGTAGCGGCGCGACCTCCCGACAGAACCCACCCGTATGGTCACGGCAAAGCTGAACCAATTGCCGCGCTGGTTGTGGCGATCTGCGTCCTGGCGGCTGCGATTGGTCTCGCGTTCGAAAGTATCCGTGAAATTCTGACGCCGCATCATGGGCCTGCGCCATTCACGCTCGCCATTCTTGTGGTGGTGATTGTGACCAAGGAGTTTCTGTTCCGGTACGTCAATCGCATCGGCCGAGACCTCGAGAGCACGGCAGTGCAAACCGATGCCTGGCATCATCGCAGCGATGCGCTTACTTCGGCAGCTGCGTTCATTGGCATTTCCGTTGCGCTTCTCGGTGGCGAGCCGTGGCGGAGCGCCGATGATTGGGCAGCGCTGTTCGCCTGCGCCGTCATTGCCGCAAACGGTGTTCGTTTGGCGCTGCCGGCGTTCCACGAAATCATGGACACCGCGCCGGCTGGCAAAATCGTGGGATCGATCCTCGCCGTCGCCGGTTCAGTTCCTGGTGTCGTCGAAGTGGAAAAATGTCACGCCCGCAAGATGGGCTTGGATTATTACGTTGATCTGCATGTCGGCGTCGATGGAAACATTTCGGTACACGAAGGTCACGAGATTGCGCATCGAGTGAAGTCGGCACTGCAGCAAAGCGATTCCCGTATTGCCGACGTGCTAGTGCATATCGAACCGGCAGCGTAAATACGCGCACAATCTCAAGAAGTTCGCTTTGATTAACACCGACCTTTAGGCCGGTGACCTGGCGGGGATAGTCGTCAGCCGTCTCACCGGCTTTTGTCGGATTATTTAGAGCGGGTAAGCCGTTGAAACGGCTATTGGCGCCGGGCAAAGTGTGACTGCACCGCGCTAAACGCGGTGTTAATGAGACACTCTTGTACGGCTACAGTTCGATCCTACGGGTAACTTCGAGCAGCGCATTCGTTAGGATCTTCCGTGCACGCCCGATTCTTCTCGCGAATTGAACGAGGCGCGGGAGCTGATTTGGGCGAGCAAGAAAGTACTTCCCCAACTTCAGCATGCGCGTTCGCTGCTGTTGAACGTCGAACAAGACGCTCGGCGGAGCAGGGAATGGTTGGGTTGGAGTATCTGTGATGACGCGGAGCGACAGCAGGGGAATTTGGTGAACCGCGCAGGCGCGCGCAATGAATTCTGTTTCCATATCGACCGCAGAGGCTCCTGATTCGCGCGCTATTCTCTCTCGCTCGTGGCTGGAATCGATCAACGCAGGCACCGTCAACATGTTGGCGGCATAAACCGACACGTTCGAAAGGGATGACTGCGTCTGCTTCGGATCGAGCGTCAAAAAATTCTTCGCTAGCAAAAGATCGTTCACCTGCAATTCGTGGTTCACCGATCCCGCAAATCCAGCGCTGATCAAAAAATCGAACTGCTGATTTTCGAGAAACTTTCCGATGTGCCTCCTGCAGGCGTTTTCACCGACACCTGTGTGAACGACTTCGATTGAACGATGATCAATCGTGCCGCGAACGATGTGGAGGCCATTGCGACCGCCGCGAGATTTATTCCCGAGCCGGCGCAAGAATTCCGAGCTCTCCGCCGGCAAGGCAAACGTTACCGCAATCTGTGTCATGTTGAGCGAAGCGAAACATCTCTGATCATTGGTCGTGAACGTAGTCAAAATAATCTGAGATTCTTCGCTTCGCTCAGAATGACATGAGTGGCGGACAAAACTGTCGACACGATTCAATGCTGTTCGACGATCTGCACGACGAAGCTCTTTTTCTCAGTTGTAGCCTCACTCGACGACGCCGGCTGTGGCGATGTAGCGGACGATCCCGAGCTGACACCCCCCTGAATCGATGCCACCGAAGCGCGAAATTCAGGTTCCCGATTTGCCGGGAGATCCACCAGAATGCTTACGCGGCCCGCGTCGGCAACCCCTTTCGCAGCAGATCCTCCGAGCTGGGAAACAATCGCAACCACGTTATCTGCGATGCTATCAAGTTTGCCGGTCTCGGCCGGGATTGTGATTTCGCTTACGCCCAGAGCATTTGGCGCGGGGGTAAGCGTCGCTGCTCGCTCGATTGATTTCGCGATCTGCTCCCGCATCTGTGCTTCAAGCAGCGGCCGGTTTGGATTCTTACTTTCGTGTCTGAAGATGAAATAAAGGCCAATGCCAACGTTTACAAAGATAAGAACCATGAAAGCGGCTCCTATGCGAATCGCCATGTTGCGACCCTGCCCAGAAATGTCGGGTGGCGCAGGTAATACAACCTCTTGAGAATCACCGCGCATTCCGGCATGGATTTGTCGTGCTACAGCGAATTCACGTTGCAATTGCTTGTCCGACATCAATTGCTCTTCCAACTCAGCACGTTGTTTCGGTGACAATCGACCTTCGAGATAATCAAAAAGCTTATCAGGGTTCATCGCTTCGAGATTTGTAGGGCGTTTCTGTGAGACGCCGTCTTTCAGAGCCGGCTCACCGGTCTGGCACAGATGCCTGCAAATATCGACGGAAGGTTCACGCGAGAGCTCATGATGCGCAACGCCGGAGTGTCCAACTCAGGCAGCGGCTACGCCCCATTTGCCCTTTCCTCTGAGGCGAACGGGCAATACAATCGGTTTGTGGCCGATGACGATCAGTCGAAAAGCCGGCGTCACCGGCGCATCTGGGTACGGCGGGTGATGATTGGCCTGGCAGCATGCCTGGGCTTGCTGATCATTTTTCATCGGCCAATTTTGTTGGCCACCGTCCGGCACTTCGCGATTCGTTACGCCACCAAAGAGAATCTCAAGATAGATTTTCGTCTCGAAGGCAATCCATTCAGCTATTTGACCGTACGCAATCTTCACGCGGTGCCGACTGGGCCATCGGCAATCGAATCCATCGACATAGATTCTTTGTATGTCGATTACAGCTTGTTCGGATTCGCTCGCCATGGCGTTTCGCATCTTTTACAGGCGGTCGAGGCGCGCGGCGCGCAGGTGGTGCTAAGTCCGGCACGAGCGCCACCGCCCAAACCGCGCCCAAAGAAAAGACCAACACTGCCTGATGCCTTTCCTGAACGGATTCGATTGGCAGATGCGACGCTCATTATCCGAGCGAGCCCAAACGATTTCGTCGTTGAACATGCTGATCTAGCTTTGAATCCACGTGCTCCGGGAGAGCTTCGAATCGGAAGACTGCAACTACCATCCGGCGATGCCTGGTCCAGCCTCTCCGGGCAGACTTCCTACGCCGACAGGAATTTCATCCTGCGCGATCTGGCTCTCAGTGATCAGGAACAGATCCGACTTCTAAACATCAATGCGTCCCGTATCGATTCCAGAGCTGTCGACCTCGATCTCAATTTGGTCATCGGCGGCGGACAATTGTCTGCCTCAGCTGCGTTGAATGAAGGCGCATCTTCTTTGAACGCGAAGATTAACCTGGCAGCAGACAAAATTGCCGCCGAATCGCTAAACAAGTTCCTCGTGCTTCCGGAGAATTATTTTTCCGGAGAAATTGAGCGGCTCGCGGTGGTCGGGGCAGGCGCAATCGATTCCCCGCGTACCTGGAGCGGCACAATGTCATTGCAGGTCAGCGAAGCGCATGTGCCGGCGGTGAATTTCGACAAGGCCGCTATTGAACTTTCCGCTGGACAGGGGAGAGCGACGTTGCAGTCAGCCGATATTGTCCAGAACCAAAACGAATTTCATCTGAACGGGACGATCGATTTGCCGGCAACATTCCAGGATTTTGGCCGGACACCAACAAGTCTACAAATAACCGGCAAGGCTCCTGATCTGGAGAAACTGACAGCCGGAGTGCCTGTTGGATTGACCGGCTCGGTTCAGTTCGACGGCAAGATCGACATCGTTGATGCAAATGTGCAGGTAACACTTGGTATCGCAGGCGAGG
Organism: Nitrospirota bacterium; assembly: GCA_050257685.1. Taxonomy (GTDB): domain Bacteria; phylum Verrucomicrobiota; class Verrucomicrobiia; order Chthoniobacterales; family UBA10450; genus Udaeobacter. The sequence continues at coordinate 17,783 of JBLMXH010000040.1, read as the reverse complement.
CGGTCGGGTTTTCAGATGGAACCATCGATAACCTGAATGCCACTTTGCGCGCGTCCAAAAAGGTAGCGCGCGCCGATAGCAAGAGACCGTGGTTCGCGGACCTTCGCACGGCAATGGAGTTCACCCTCACCGGCATACGCTATCGCGATTATATCATCGACTCACTAAACGGATCGATGAACGGAAGCGATGACATGCTCGGATTCGATGCGATTACTCTGCGGCGCGCCCAGAATGAGCTAAACGTTCACGGTCGTTACCAGCTCCCGGAAGACTTTAGCAATGCGTCCTCGCAACCACTGCAACTGGATATCGCATCGAATGCTCCCGAGGTCGGCGATTTTTGGGTGGGCAATTCTCCGAGCAAAATCACTGGTCCGTTGCAGGTGACGGGTCACATCGAGCGTAAACAAGGGGTGGTCGACGGACAGGTATCACTCTCGGGATCGAATTTGAAAATGAGGGACTTGGTTGTGCAACGTCTCAGCGCCCAATCGTCGATCACGAACAACGTCGTCCATCTCGATGAGTGCAGCGCGACTCTGAACAGCACCGATTACGTAAATGCAACCGGGACATTTAACTTGCAGCCGCCTCAGCGTTACAACGGGAAGGCATCCGCGAACGTCTCGAACCTGACGGTATTTGAGCCGCTTCTGCGGGCGTTTGGCAACCAGAGCCAGTTGGCCGGCTCGTTCAAATTGGATTGGGAAGGCAGTGGGCAGGGAGCCACGGCTTCTCCCGCCTCCGGCTCGAAACCGACGGCTGCCCAAGCAGTCGCTCCATGGAAAAATTCCGGCAATCTCAAGCTCGTTTTGGAAAAGGCGCGGTACGGAAATTTGAAAGGGCTCCAGGCAAATATCGATGCGTCGTACTCGCCGGAGGGTCTTGATTTGCCGGTCATCTTTCTCGCGACGACGAACATGGATTTCAATGCGATCGCCCGGACGAAGGGTGACACGCTGGAGATAGACAAGATCCAATTGAATCAGGTGATATCCCCGCAAGGTCAGCGGGCCAGCGGAACCAGCGCACCTACCGAAGCCGGCGTGCAGCAACAACGCGCGAATTATGCGTACGGCTATCTCTCAATTCCATTTATATGGCGAAATCTGGGGACAAAATCCGCAGTGATTCCGTCTTCCGGCAAAGTTTCGGCGATAGTGCAGTTCGAGAATCTCGATCTAAAGAGACTGGCCAACGATCTCGGAATCGCATCAACAATCTCGGGCGTTGTGAACGCAAGGCTCAACGGTGATGGGACAATTGGAGATTTGAAAACGCGGCTGGACGTGCAGGTGCGGGATCTGCGAAACGAACTATGGCAGAAAATGGAACCGGCGACGTTCGAGCTGAGTGCGCAAACTGAACAGAATCGCCTGACGGCTACAGGCAAGCTGCAACAGGCGCGGATTCAGCCGCTGGAAATAAACGCCAGCATGCCCTTCGACGTGCCGAAAATTGTCCAGGCTCGCGGATTTCCCGACGACACACCCATTACCGCCAAGGCTCGGCTGCCGCGCAGCTCGGTGAATTTTGTGCGTCAATTCGTTCCGGAGCTCCAACAGTTGGATGGCGATCTGGGATTGGATGTTGATGTGAGCGGAACGTTTGGTCATCCAGTCTTCAGTGGAGCAGGGGACATGACGGTGAACGCCGCCCGGTTCACGAACGCGACTCTTCCCGCGCTGAGGGGTTTTAATGCACGTGTCACTTTTCGGGACAACGCGCTTACTCTCGATCGTTTCGGAGGCGACTTGGCTGGCGGGCCGTTCACTATGAGCGGGCGAGTTACATTCGTTAAGCTGACCGAACCCACTCTCGATTTGCAACTGAGAGCTCAGAGTGTGCTGGTTGCGCGAAACGATACGCTCACCGCGCGCGCCGATGCTGATGTCAGGATAACAGGGCCGTTTGCAGCAGCGACAGTCAGCGGCAATGTCGCACTGACAAACAGCCGGTTTCTGAAGAACATTGACCTCATTCCTATTGGTCTGCCGGGCAGGCCGGCGCCGCAGGCTCCTGCTGAACGTCCCGAATTTTTTTCGCTGCCGTCCCCGCCCTTCCGTGACTGGAAATTTGATGTCGCGATCAAAACCAAAGATCCGGTGCTGATTCGCGGTAACCTGGCTACCGGAGAGGCAACGACTGATCTAAAATTGATCGGTACGGGAGTTCATCCGGGTCTTCAAGGTGTGGTACAGATGGAGGGTGTCGAAGCGACGTTGCCTTTCAGCCGCCTCGACGTTTCGCGTGGTTCGCTTACGTTTGATCCTAACGACTCGACAAATCCGACAATCGATCTGCAAGGCACATCAGTAATCCGCGATTACACCGTGCGGGTTTATGTTTACGGAACTCTGCTCTCACCTCAGGCGGTTTTCACCAGTGAACCGCCTCTGCCGCAGGAGGAAATCATCTCCTTGATTGCCACCGGCGCGACACGACAGGAACTCTCCACTGGAAATGTTCTCGCCGGCCGCGCGGCCATGCTGCTGATACAACAACTGTATCGCAAGATCGTCAAAAAAGGCGAACCAACCGATAGCAACACGGTTTTCAATCGGCTGGATCTGGATTTGGGAACAGTCGATCCCCGCACTGGTCAACAGCAAGCAACGGTGCGGTTCAAGCTCACCGACCAGCTTGTGCTCACCGGTGACGTCGGCGTTCATGGCGATTTTCGAGGGAAGCTGAAATATCTGATTCGTTTTCGCTAACATGCCGTCGTTAATGCCATTTCGAGCGCAGTCAGGACGTCGCGTAGCTATGCCCAGCGATATTCCGACCGGGTTCTTCGACTTCGCTTCGCTTCGCTCAGAATGACCAGGCAATTCATTTCAGCTCTCAGCGCAACGATTTTTGCATCCGGTGTGGCAGCCCAAAGTGTTGACGTCGTGCGGCCGGAGGACCAACAGAAAGCGCGGCGGGCGGTCGTGAAGGAGCAGGAAAAACGCGCCAAGCGGGCCAGCATCATCGAATTCCGCGGCGAGCAAGCGTTCAAGGAAAAGGAATTGCGCGTCGCTCTGAAAGAGGAGATCACGACAATTGAAGATTTTGGATTGAGTCCCGCGCGCGCGGACGATCTCGCGTTCTTCCTTGAAGTATTTTATCGAAAGCATGGCTACGCGAAAGTGGACGTGCGCTACGTGATCGAATCGGGTGACCGTTTGCGTCTGGACATCAACGAAGGCCCTCGCTTTCTCCTGAGCCAGGTGATTTTTGATGGAAACGCGCATGAACCGGCGGACAAACTCTTCGAGTACATGGTGGGTCCGACACGCGAGCGATATTCACGACTGGAAAAACGGCTGCCCTTTGTGGCTTCGGATCTGGAGGAGGGGACCCACCTGGTCCAGCGATTTTATGTTGCCGAGGGTTTTCTCGACGCGGCAGTCGATGCTCCGCAGGACAAATTTCTGGCCGGAAGCAATGAAGTCGATGTAACCGTGCCGATTCGGGAAGGCCGTCAGTATTTTTTTGGAAGCATCACCTTCAGTGGTCAGACAGTTTACGGTTCAGAGGCGCTCCGCGGACAGATATCCGATCTCCTCGCGCGTCCTTACACTGACGTGCGTGTTGAAGACATTCCGCGTCGTCTTGAAGCATATTTTAAAGCGCGCGGGTACTATGATGTCAAAGTAGTGGCCGACGGCGCGCCAGACGTGGCAGTGAATGGTCGCGTTCCGGTACACATCGTGGTTTCACCGGGCGCCGTTTATCATTTCGACGGCGTGACTGTCACCGGGTTACGCCGGCTGCATCCGAGTTTCGTAACGAGACGTTTCACCAGGTTAGAGGGCAAAACGTACAGCCCTGATGTTTTAGACGAGCGATTCCGGACGCTCATGAAGACTGGCCAATTCAACGTGCTGCAAATCAAACCGGTCCCAGTCGATGGACATTTGTTGCGACTCGACATCTCGGCCGAGGAGGCCAAAAGCAGGGAATTTGGTTTTTGGGGCGGCTTCGACACCTACGAAGGCGCACTGGCCGGCGTGCAAGTGGGCGATCGGGATCTATTTGGCTACGGTCGCCCCCTAACCGCAACCGTTGAAGTCTCGCAACGCAGTTATCGAGGGGAAATTTTATACGAGGACCCATTTTTCTTTGACACCGATTTTGTTTTCACCGCGCGAGCGTTCGCTTTCACTTTTGATTATGATGGCTACACAAAATTTGAACTGGGTGGGCGATTTGAGCTCAGCCGTAAGATCACCAAATACGATGAGGCGACGCTGACTTTTTCGGCTCGTCATGTGAAGATCACCGACTCGCAGATAAGACCAGCTTTTCTTCTTGGACCAGAGAATTACCAGGTGGACACGATCGGGTTCACTAACACACTTGATTTGCGTGAGAGCCCATATGTGAATCCGCGCGGATTTCTCGTCGGTAACACACTCGACGTCGCTTCAAGCGCATTGGGAAGTGATATCGAATTTATCCGCGGTACAATGCGGGTTGGTTACTATCTTCCCTTTGGACCGAAACCGCTCACGCCGGGTGTCGTTGAAGATCAACCGCCAGGCACCCCTTGGCAGCGTTTCGTCCGCCAATCTTCAATCGCGTTCGGCGCCCGAGGTGGCATTATCCATTCGCTGACCAACAGCGGCTCCGACGAAGCAACAGCGCTTCCCATCGACGAACGTTTTTTCAATGGCGGTGCCACAACCGTGCGGAGTTTCGCGGAGCGCGATCTCGGCCCTCATGATAATCATGGCCATCCAGTCGGCGGCGAATTTTTCACGGTCTTCAATGTTGAATATACGTTCCCGATTTTCGGCGAACTGCAGGGCGCGGTATTCACTGACGCTGGCAATCTGTTGCCTACCTCCGAGGACATTGGCTTGAGCGATATGCGTTATGCCATCGGTGCCGGTCTGCGTTACAAGCTGCCGGTCGGCCCGATTCGTCTGGACTACGGTGTGAATCCCGACCCGCACCCGTACGAAGATTTCGGCGCGTTCCACTTCAGTTTTGGTTTTGCATTCTGAGAACCTTTGATTAACACCTCGCTTCAGCGAGGTGTACGAACGTTCGCAATCCACAAGCCGCTTCAGCGGTTTATCTCACGGAAAACCGCCGAAGGGGCTGGCAGAACTCGTTGTGCGCTTGCCACCCCGCGAAAGCGGGGTGTTAATGAGAGCAGATCCCATGCAGGAGGGGCGGCAAGAATCGCGACCTAAGTTAAAACAATTCGGTGATACGTCACCCGAACTGTTTCGCAAACAGTTGCATGAAGTTGCGGACTGGATTGCGGATTTTCGCGAAAATATCGAGAAATTGCCGGTTGCGCCTAACGACAAGCCCGGCGCTGTTCGCGAGCAGATCCCGAAGCGGGCGCCCGAACAAGGCGAACCGTTCGACAAGATTCTCAGCGACGTCAATGACATCATCGTTCCGGGCATGGTGCACTGGAGTCACCCGATGTTCCTCGGTTACTTCGGCTGGACTAGCACCGCCCCGGGAATTCTGGGGGAAATTCTCAGCGCGCCGTTGAACGTGAACGCGATGACCTGGCGCACGTGTCCCGCGGCCACCGAGCTTGAAACCGTAGTGATCGATTGGCTACGCCAATGGGTTGGCTTGTCTGAGCAATTCGAAGGCGTGGTCTACGACACAGCGTCCGTAGGAATCATGCATGCGCTTGCCGTGGCACGCGAAGAAGCTGCGCCGGCGGCGAGAAAAGTTGGACTCGCCAATCGCAATCTGCCGCGGCTTCGCATTTACACCTCCGATCAGGCGCACAGTTCGGCTGAGAAAGCGGCTATCGCCCTTGGCCTTGGTGAGGAAAACGTGATCCGCATTCCGAGCGACGATCGTTTCCGAATGGACGTGAACTCGTTAGGGCGAACGATCTCAGACGATCGGCGGGCCAATGTTCAGCCAATCGCAGTGGTTGCCACGGTGGGGACGACCTCGACTGCAAGTGTGGATCCCGTTCGCGAGATCGGGAATTTTTGCCGCGAAGCAAAGATATGGCTGCACATTGACGCCGCTTATGGCGGTGGATTCGCGATGCTGCCGGAGTACGAATGGATGAGGGAGGGATGGGAGTTGGCCGATTCGATCGTCATCAATCCGCATAAAACACTCTTTGTACCTTTGGATTTCAGCGTGCTTTACGTACGTGACCTGGCGCGATTGCAGCGCGTGTTCAGCCTTGTGCCGGAATATTTGCGTGGTGACACGCTCGAAGCGGAGAAGAACTACATGGACTACGGCATCCAGCTTGGCCGCAGGTTCCGTGCGCTCAAAGCGTGGGTGATCTGGCGATCGTTAGGCCGGGCCGGAGTCGTTGCTTGCCTGCGCGAGCAAATTCGTCTTGCGAACCTGCTGGTGGAGTGGATCAAAAGGGACGATCGCTTCGAATTATCCGCGCAGCCGAGCATGGGTGTAGCCTGTTTTCGGTTTGTAGCCGGCATCGTTGATGCCGGGCCGGGATCACCGACCGCGGCTACAGCAGATAAGCTCGACCAATTAAACAGCGAGATTGTAGAGCGGGTTAATACAAGCGGGCGTGCGTATCTGACCCAGACCAAATTGCGCGGCCGAACGGTTATGAGGATCGGCCTCGGCAACGTGCTCACTACTGAAGAGCATCTGCGCAATGGATGGCAGATCATTCAAGAAACGGCAAAAGGCGTTTATGCCGAATCCCGGATCCCAAAACTCAATCCCCAAATAACTTCCAAGCAACCAAATCTCAAAGCATCAGAGCACGAGTAGTTTAAAAATTTGCGAGCTTGAGATTTCCCTTGCTGTTGGAGCCTGGTCCATTTCCCACAGAATTCGCAGTGAGCAGCAACGAGGTGCAAGCGAGTAGGCTGTGGTTTTAAACATCTTTGATTTGCATACGGATGCGGGAATCCAGAGATCCTTCGCTTTGCTCAGAATGACAACTGCGTTGGGCATTCTGGAGTTGCGATTTCCGTGGGAGTTGGAGCTTGGTTGTTGGGATTTCCCGTCGCATTTGCGGCGGGCAAGCGTCGCCGCTAATTTTCGCCCCTTATGATGAAGTTACTGCGCAGGCACCGGGACTGGCTCATGATCGTCATCGCGATCCTGGCAATTCCCTTCGTTTTTTATTTCGTGCAACGCCCGGATTACGGTGCGATGCGCGCGGATCAATTTGCTCGCATCTATGATCGAAACGTTTCGATGCTGGAAGCGCAGCAATCTGCGAGGCTTCTCAGTTTGGCGCAGGCGCTTGGCATGTCCGACTTTGTGGGAACAATGACAGCTGGAGCGGGGTTAAACCAGAATCAGGCAGCGGTCCAATTCATCGTTAATCTCCTTGTTTTGCGGCACGAAGCGGAAAGATTGGGACTGCGCCCGAGTGCCTCGGAAGTTGCCGATGTGGTGCGAAAGCTGCCGGCTTTCCAGGGCGATTCGGGATTCGATATTCATAAGTTTAATGATCTGGTGCAGAACGGTCTGGCGCCGCTGGGTCTCTCTGAAGACCACATCGAACAACTCGTCCGCGACCAAATTTCTCTGAACGAAATCCAAAAGCTTCTGGCCGCGGGCGTTTCGCTTCCTAAGACTGAGTTGGACGAGAATTTCCAGCGTGGCTACGACAAACTCTATGTCAGTGTCGTGCGATTTCGGGCCGCCGATTTCGACAAGGACATTAAGATCAGCGACGAAGATGTGCAGAAATATTATGATGCACATAAGGCGGAGCTGAAAAGCGACGAGAAACGCAAGGTCGAGTTTGTTCAGCTGACGCTGAGCGAGGAGGAAAAGAAGCTTTCGGGCAAAGCACGGATCGAGGCGTTACAAAAGCTGGCCGATCGCGCGACCGATTTCACGCAGGCGTTGTTGGAAAAGGGCGCCGATTTCAAGCAAGCGGCAGCGAAATTTCAGCTGCCAGTGCACGAGACAGGCGAATTCACCGCGGCAGAACCTGACCCGCAGTTAAAAGGAGATCCGCAGCTTGGCGCCGCCGCTTTCAAACTGTCGGCCCAGGACCCGCATAGCGATGCGGTTCAAGTGGCGGATGGATTTTACATTTTGCATTTAATCGGCAAGACCGAGGCGCATCCGCTCACACTCGAGGAAGCCAAACCGAAAATCGTAGACGCGCTAAAGAAGACACGAGTGCGCGAATTGATGTCGACCAAAAGCGCGGAGCTGGTGCAGCAACTTCGCGAGGCGAAAAAATCTGGTCAGCCGCTCGATGCTGCCATTGCCAAAGCTGGTGTGAAGCCTGAGAAGCTCCCGGCATTTTCGTTGATCGATGAGGAAATGGAAAAAGCCGATGGCAACGACCAGAAAAAGCAATCGCCTGAACTTCTCACGATTAAAGACGCCGTTGCATTGATGAATCCCGGCGATGTTAGCGATTTTATCCCTTCTGGTACAGATGGGCTCATAGCGATTTTGGAAAAGCGAGAGCCTCTCGGGGACGCGACTGCAGGGGAGAAAAAGGCAGCGTTCGAAAAGAGGATTCTTGAGAACAAGGAGCGCATTGTTCTGGTAGAATGGTTGCGCGACCGACAGCAGGCAGCAGGGTTGGAATTTAAGAAGGGATAGGCAATCACACAAAGTCCACAAAACACGAAGTAGTCGTTTTTTTTAGATTTTTGGTGGTCTTGCTTTGTGACCGTTGTGCTCGTTGTGCGAGAAGAATAAATGCCAACTCCGGACGAGATTTTTGACGATGCCAGTGGTGACGTTGCCATCGGTGATTTGGACAGCGCCGTCGAAAAGTACCGCCGTTGCGTGCAGCTTGACTCCAATTTTTTTGACGGCTGGCACGCGCTCGGGATGGCGCTGATGAAGCTCGGACGATTCGAGGAAGCCATCGAAGCCGGCAAAAGAGCGGTAGAATTGCGACCTAACGACCAGATTGGATGGACAAGTTTGTCGCTATTTTACAACCGCGCTGGCAACATTCAGGAAGCAGAAGCCGCCGGCACGAAAGCAAAGATCTTGGGCTGGGGCGGTAAAATAAAGTAGTGCGAGCCTCTGGCTTGCCAGAATCGCAACCGGGACGGATGCGCTACCTTTACCAGATGTTCACGCGCTTGTCGGCTGGGCGAACCATCGCCGAACCATCCGGAACATTGAACGCCTTTTGAAATTCCGGCATGTTCGCCAGCGGCCCGTTTACGCGAAATTGCGCCGGCGAATGCGGATCTGTGGTGAGTCGTAGCTTTTGATCTTCGTCCCGAATCTTGGAACGCCAGATGTCGGCGAAGGAGAGGAAGAAACGTTGCTCGGGTGTAAGGCCGTCGATCTTTTTGTTGCGTTGCTCCGGATGTTTATCGAGCGCCTTCTGAAACGCAGCATAAGCGAGCTTTAATCCTCCGATGTCGGCGATGTTTTCGCCCTGCGTAAGCTCTCCATTGACATGCTGGCCCGGCAGCGGCTCGTACGCCGAATATTGATCGACAACTGCTTTGCGCCGCTTGTTGTATTCGTCCGCGGATTTCTTAGACCACCAGTCGCGCAGGTTGCCTGCAGCATCGAATTGGCGTCCCTGATCATCGAAACCGTGTGTCATTTCATGACCGATGACCGCGCCGATGGCTCCATAGTTCACCGCGTCGTCCGCAGTCGCGTAGAAAAACGGCGGCTGCAAAATCCCAGCCGGAAAGACGATCTCATTCATGGTCGGCTGATAATACGCGTTGACAGTCGGCGGAGTCATCCCCCAGTCGGTGCGATCAACTGGCTTGCCGATCTTTTGGAGGTCGCGATCGGCTTCAAACTTGTTGGCGCGAATGCTATTTAGGACGAATGGGCCGCGGTCTATCGGGAGTAATGAGTAATCGAGCCACTTGTCGGGATAGCCGATCTTGACGTTCATGGCGGCGAGTTTCTTCAGCGCTTCCTTTTTGGTCAGCTCGTCCATCCACTCGAGCGTTTTGATTCGGTCCGCTAGCGCCTCCTTCAAATTGTTCACGAGTTCGAGTGCGCGTTCTTTCGCCTCGGGTGGGAAATAAAAGCCGACGTACAGCTTGCCAAGGGCATCACCGATGTCGCCATCCTCTGAAATGACCACGCGTTTCCAGCGCGGCTTGTTCTGCTGAGTGCCGCGGAGGACGCGCTGATTAAAATCGAAATCCTCGTCAACGAAATCTTTGGAAAGATAGGGCGCGGTCGCGTTGATTAGATTCCAGCGAAGATATGCCTTCCAATCATCCAGCGAGGTCGATTTGAATAGATTATTCGCCGCTTTGAAAAACTCCGGCTGATGCACGTTGATGTCGCCTGGATCGAGCAGGTTGATCGACTTGAAGTAATTGCTCCAATTCCAGTCAGGCGTAAGGTCCTGCAGCTGTCGCACCGGCATCTTGTTGTAATTCTTGATTGGGTCGCGCAGCTCCACGCGTGTGCGGGATGCTTCGGCCAGCTTGGTTTCCAGCGCCATGATCTTCTTTGCGTCTTCGGCCGCTTTCTCCGGCGGCTGGCCTAACAAGGTCAGCATCTTTGTCACGTGCGCGGTGTACTTCTCGCGCTTCTCTTTCATATCGGCGTCCTGCTTTGTGTAATAATCTCTGTCCGGCATGCCGAGTCCGCCCTGCACCGCCTGGGCGATGTCGTGGTTGCTGTCCTTTGCATCCTGGCCGGAGCCAAAATTGAAGAACGCGTTGATGCCAATGCTGTGGAGATGCGCAATTTCCTTCAACACATCCTGTTGATCTTTCATGGCGTCGATTCTCTGGAACTCCTCCGCCAGCGGCGTTGTGCGCGCTGCTTCGACCGCCTTTTCATCCATCCCGCTCGCATAGTAATCACCGACTTTCTGTGTCTCCGGTGCAAGTTTCGGATCAACCGTCATGTGCGAGGCCTTTTCGGCGATAACCTGCAGTGCGTCGTTATTGCGCTCGATCAACTGATTGAAGGCTCCCCATCGGGAATATTCCGGCGGGATCTCCGTCTTTTTGATCCAGCTGCCATTGGCGAACAGGAAAAAATCGTCGCCAGGTTTTACTGATGAATCTCTGTTGCTGGCGTCGAGCGGCGGCGGAGTTTTCTCGATTTGTTCCTGGGCCGCGGCAACGGCGGCGAACAAGCAAAGAACCGAAGTGATGGCGGTAATAAAAGATCTCATGATTTTAGAAACGGAATAGGTAACTCGATTAGACCCCCAAATCGCGCCTGCGTTGAAGCGATGCACCAATCTCTGGGAGCGCACGCGTGCGGCGTGCTCTAGCCAGGAGCCATAGCTACAGCTGCTCGATGACGTACCCGTGCTTTTGCAACAGCGCGATGACGCTGTTGGGTCCGGAGAAATGAAGTGCGCCTGCGACAATTGCGGTGGGTTTGCCGGTTTTCAGTTCCGCCTCTATTCGCGGCACCCACTTCACGTTGCGATCATCGACGAAACGCGCCGCAATCCTGGGCGCTTTTGATCGCAGGGGTGCGTCACCCGCCCACAAAGCATTGGTGTCGCCCTTCCGCCACGCTTTATACATCCTGCCGGATTCCTTATCGCTATTATCGGGCTGATTAAGCGCATCCTGCAGCAGGAACTCGCCATCTCGATCGGATAACCCACCCATCACCGCTACATGTTCGTTAACCGACTCCAGTCCGCCGATCTCCTTTCCCGCTTGTATGGCGTGATCCACAAAATAATTATCCAAGCCATGGGAGGCGGATGCTTTGCTGTAGGATGCCGGTGCGGCCAGATGCTGGGCGATCCACCACGGTTTATAACGAAGCTGGCTGTCGAAGGTCACGAGCCGCTCATCTTTTCCGCCGCGAGCATCGGGTATCACTGTGAACATGTTTTTGCGGAGCCATCCCAGTAACTGCGGGCTGATCTTCGAACGGATGTCCTGTCCCGGCGGATATTTGGCCGCCGCCTCAAATTTCGTTTGGAATTCCTCGTGCCGAGTGGGATCGAATTCAAAGATGAAACGGGAGCTGTCTTTCAGCGCGATCTCAAACGGCTTGGGAAGTGGATAGTCTTTTTTGCTGAGCGCGTGAATCGAGCCTACGAGATAGAATGGCGCCTTGGCATTCGTGACGCGCCAGACACAACATTTCGGAAATTTTTTGGCTCGCGGCGCGGCGTCCGTTGCAAGCGGTGTAAGGATTAGCACGACGAGAAGTGCGATCGAACCGCCGATGCAACGTCGAACGGAAAAAAACATTTCCGGTGTTTAGCGCGAAAAATCCGTAAGTCAATTGCGAGTTTTGAATCAATCAGGACGGTCCAGCACCGGGAGCTTCGTGGTGGCGAACTTGGGCATCCGTCGAAATTTCGATGAGCGCTGGAAGCTCTCATTCCTTGAGATTAGGGCCGTTTTTGATACCATAGCGCAGGCATGCCCCTCCTGGTGAAGCGTTGGTCCGTTATCCCGTTCCTCTTCGCTTCCGTAGCTCTTCCGTCCCCAATTGCAGTTGCTTCCGCTGAGTGGCAGGTCATCAAAGTAAACGGGCACGATTATTTGAGTGTGGAAAACATTTCCAAATTTTACGGGTTGCCGGCAGAAGTCGTTCCGTCGGGAGCGAAAATACAGTCGGAGACAGCCAATCATCCGATGGAATTTGTCAGTGGCAGCCGTGAAGCGATGATCAATGGCGCTCGGAGTTGGTTGTGCTTTCCCGTGATTGAACAGAATGGCCAACCTCTCGTATCGCGAACGGATGTGGCCAAAACCATTGAGCCTCTGGTGCGCCCGCACCGAGTCCCTGACGTGGGCAGGGTTCAGACAGTCGTTCTCGATCCCGGGCACGGCGGCCACGACAAGGGACAGGTGAGCCGATATGGAGCAGAAAAAGATTTTGCCCTGGATGTCGCACGCAAGCTCCGCCCGATTCTGCAGGCGAAAGGATTTCGCGTGATTATGACTCGCGAGGGCGATTATTTTGTGCCGTTGGAAGTGCGAGCGAAAATTGCCAACTCGGCACGAAATTCGATTTTCGTCAGCATTCACTTCAACGCTACGAATGATGATCCGAACGCCACTGGGTTTGAAATTTTTTCCTTCACACCGCGCGGGGCGCCATCAACTTCTGATGGAAACGTGACCGAACGCTCGTTCAACATGCAGCCCGGCAGCTCGGTGGATGCGCAAAGTATGGCGCTCTCGGCGTGCATCTATCATTCGGTTCTCGGTCAACTGCGTGAGTATGATCGTGGTATCAAACGTGCACGGTTCGCTGTGTTGCGCCTGACGAAAGTGCCGGCCGTTCTTATCGAATGTGGGTTCTTGACGGAGGGCGGTGAAAGCAAATTAATCTCGAATAGAAATTGGCGCGCGAAACTGGCGGGGGCCATTGGGATAGGAATTGAAAATTACCAGGCGCTGCCGATTAAGAAACAGCCGCCAATGCTCGTCGCCGATTATCGGCGCCAGGCGAAGTCGACGCCGGTTGACCCTGTGAATCAGGAAGGCAGTGTGAAAGAAGCAGACGCAAGCTTACTCGAGCTGGTTGGTCAATCCGCCTTTCTTTCGCACCCGCAGTCATCAACTCCTGCGCCGACAGCGTCTCTTGAATCGGCTCCCATTGTCCCGTGACGGAGCACAGCCAGCATCACTCATGGAGCCGGCAGGCATCTGCCTGTCGAATGGGCCGCCTGGAATCTCACTACTTGTAACTCGTCGCTCACCACTGTACGTTCTCAAAAGTGCGGGGGAGCCGCCATGGCTGAGAGTCCAGTCCCGCGACGGCGGGACTGCGAGACCCCTTGAACCTGATGCGGGTAATGCCGCCGAAGGGAGCGAGGGGTCCGATGCCGGACTTCGATCTCAGCCATGCGATTTCCCGTGCATGAGGTTTTGTTTTTATGACGAGGAAGAATCTGGAAACCAGGAAACCAAGAATGATTTTGATCCGGTTCCTCATGGATTCCTGGCTTCCTGATTTTCTTTTCTCTTATGAACAAGCGTAACGGTCAGCTTCCAAATTCGAGAAAGGTTTACCTTACGGGCGAAATTTATCCCGGCATTCGCGTTCCGTTCCGCGAAATCTCGCTCGCACCGACTAAGTCCACGAACGGTGAAATCGAAGCGAACGAACCGGTGCGCGTATACGACACGAGCGGCCCATGGGGCGATCCAGACTTTCAGGGAGACGTGACTCAAGGACTTCCACCGTTGCGCGCAAAATGGATTCGCGAGCGCGGAGACGTCGAAGAAATTGGCGGCCGCGCTGCATCGCCGCGCGATGACGGCTACTTATCCGAAGTTCATCGCGCGAGTGCGAACCGGCATAACGGAGATTCGAGATTCTCCCGGCAAAAGCCCTTACGTGCACGCGCAGGCTCAGCGGTGACGCAACTCGCGTACGCAAGGCGCGGCATCATCACTCCCGAAATGGAATTCATCGCGATTCGCGAGAATCTCGGCCGCGAATCTGTAGCGAGCGCCGCTACAGAAGAGATCGCGCGCAACGATTTACATTTTCATCACTCCGGTTCGCAACCAATCGCAAATCGCAAATCCGAAATCGCAAATTCGATCACACCTGAACTTGTGCGGGCTGAAGTTGCGCGCGGTCGCGCCATTATTCCGGCAAATGTCAATCACCCCGAGTCCGAGCCGATGATCATCGGCCGTAATTTCCTCGTGAAAATCAACGCGAACATCGGCAACAGTGCGGTGGCCTCATCGATCGAGGAAGAAGTCGAGAAAATGCGCTGGGCGACGAAATGGGGTGCCGACACAGTGATGGATTTGAGCACGGGGAAGAACATTCACGCCACGCGCGAGTGGATCATCCGCAATAGTCCTGTGCCTATCGGAACGGTGCCGATATATCAGGCGCTCGAGAAAGTTGGCGGTCGCGCGGAAGAACTGACATGGGACATCTATCGCGATACGTTAATCGAACAGGCTGAGCAGGGTGTGGATTATTTTACGGTGCATGCGGGCGTGCTTTTGCGCTACATTCCGCTTACGGCGCGGCGTGCTACCGGTATCGTTTCGCGCGGTGGTTCCATCATGGCCAAGTGGTGTCTTGCACATCATCAGGAAAGTTTTCTGTACACGCATTGGGATGAGATCTGCGAGATCATGGCGGCCTATGACATCAGCTTTTCCATCGGTGACGGTCTGCGGCCTGGCTCAATCGCTGACGCGAACGATGAAGCGCAGTTCGCCGAACTTTACACCCAAGGCGAGCTGACCAAGCGGGCGTGGGCGCAACATGTCCAAGTGATGAACGAAGGCCCCGGTCATATCCCGATGCACATGATTAAGGAGAACATGGAGAAGCAACTTGAGTGGTGCGATGAAGCGCCGTTCTACACCCTCGGGCCGCTGACCACCGACATCGCCCCCGGCTACGATCACATCACGAGCGCGATCGGCGCGGCAATGATCGGCTGGTATGGGACGGCGATGCTTTGCTACGTCACACCGAAAGAACATCTCGGTCTGCCTAACAAGAAGGATGTCAAGGACGGTGTGATCGCTTATAAGATCGCGGCGCACGCTGGCGATCTCGCTAAAGGCCATCCCGGCGCGCAATACCGCGACAACGCCATCAGCAAAGCGCGCTTCGAATTTCGCTGGGAAGACCAATTCAATCTTTCACTGGACCCGGAAACAGCGCGCGAGTTCCACGATGAAACTCTTCCCGCCGAAGGTGCTAAGACCGCGCACTTCTGCTCGATGTGCGGCCCTCATTTCTGTTCGATGAAAATAACCGAGGATGTTCGCAAATTCGCGGCCGAACAAAAAATCTCCGAAGAACAAGCGCTTCAAGTGGGCCTGGAAGAAAAAGCGAAAGAGTTTGTCGCGAAAGGTGGGGAAATTTACGCCAATCGATAGCGGGTTGCTATCGTGTCGTAATTGCAGAAAAAGCCGGAGCCCTTTTGAACTCCGGCTTTCGCTAATTGCCTCGACAACGGTCACGCTGCTTTGGCGTTCGTTTGCTGCAGGCGACGGGCGTCATTGGCGCTGACGATCTTTCCGCCGACACTCCAGTTTCCGTCTTTCACTTCGTCGATTTTCACCAGCGTGTAGGGGCGCAGTGCTTCGCCTTCGATCGAAATCAGTGCGTCAGTGACTTTCTCGATCA
The DNA here is from genome assembly GCA_050257685.1 of Nitrospirota bacterium. Classification (GTDB taxonomy): domain Bacteria; phylum Verrucomicrobiota; class Verrucomicrobiia; order Chthoniobacterales; family UBA10450; genus Udaeobacter. Next base: position 1,790 of record JBLMXH010000040.1, on the reverse strand, counting down.
GCTCCTTCTTTTGCTCAGGCGTGAACACGTTTTCGATTACTTCAATGTTTATGAGTGGCATTTTGTTTCCTTTAATTGTTGAGGTTCGTTTGGTAGGAGTTTTTCTCCCTTTCAATACCGCAACGTAAGGGCGCGCGCTTGCGACTGACCACGACATAGAATGTAGCGATCAACTACTTTATATGTAGTGTCTTGGCTCCCGCTGATGAGCATCCGCTACGGTCAAATCTGTCCGGTATCGAAGGCTGCCGAACTGCTGGGGGAACGTTGGACCCTTCTCATTATTCGCGAGCTTGTTCTCGGCACGACGCGTTTCAATGATTTCCAGCGCGCGCTATCGCAAATCTCTCCAACATTGCTGACTAAACGCCTCAACCAGCTTGAAGAATCCGGTCTCGTGGTTCGAAAAACGATACCAAACCAACGGCGTGTCGAATATCATCCAACTGCTGCCACCAAGGAACTGAAGCCGATCATCCTTGGTCTTGGCGAGTGGGGAATGCGATGGGCGCGCGGCCAGATGAACGATGACGAGCTCGATGTCGAGATGCTGATGTACGACTTGGCGCGGCGGATTGATACCGAGCAGCTGCCCGGCGGACGAACGGTCATTAAGTTTCTTTTCCGCGCGCTGCCAAAGTTCGGGCATTGGTGGATCGTCATCGAACCAGACGGGACGCGTGTATTATGCGTGCACAATCCGCACGTACCGGTCGATATCGAACTCATCAGCGATCTTCGAACCATGAGTCATGTGTGGGCCGGCGACATGGATATCCGCATGGCGAAGGATACGGGCCGATTGGAATTGAAAGGAAATCCAATTTTGACTCGAACCATCACATCCTGGCTCCGGCCCGGAACGTTCGCGCATATCCGGCCAGAGTCCGGCCCGATTAGCATCAAGCAATCTCGCGTACGAGTCAGGAAATCAGGAATGCAGGAAAAGAGGAAAGGATTCGCCGAAAAAGATAGGATAATTTACGCGAACATGTGACTCCGGGGAGCGCACGCTTCGAGCGTGCTGGTTTGAAAGCCTGGCCGTCGCTTCGCGTCCGTTGCAGCGGCATCTTGCCGAAACGAACTTTCCTTAGACTCAGGAGATCATTTCGTTAACCATCGCAGACCCCATGGTGCGTTCCACACCACGGGTTGCCACGTCCATCCGCTGGTAGTGACTGCTTCGATGATTGGCTGCTTCAATTCTTGCAAGTTGAACGCGTAGGTTTTCGACAATTCACCGGTGGCCTTGCCTCTGTCATCCAGTTGGAGCCCAAAAACACGGCGATGCTCGAATTCGAAAAACTGTATTCCTCGCGCGGCCATCCAGTTGAGGCGCACGTCATCGGGTCCCGCTGACGCGTCGAACGCGCTCCAGTATTCAAGTATGCGTGCGGTGTGGCTGTATTCGTCCAACGCGAGTACGAGCCTGTGCGTACGACGCATCTTATGCGCGCGCATGAAGTCGAACCATCGCGCATCGGCATATCGCCAGGTGATTTCCAGCATATCCCTATCGTTAGGTAATGCGATGACTTGCACCGGCACGTTCTGCTGATTCAGAGCAAGCAAGCGGTCGCGCAATGATGCCGCCGTCTCAGGTCGCGTGCCGGGCTGCGGCGATCGTCGCACACTCCACACGGAGCCTTTGAAAAACCAAAAAACGGCGAGCGACAAATTGATCACGAGGAAGGCAGTCATTGCGCGCCAGTTTGAGGAGAGGCGAGTAGAGACTTGCGTTTTGGACGGCGCGCCGGATGTAGAAGACGCGCTGATACCGGCGGGGTTGC
>JBLMXH010000039.1:0-2541 GCA_050257685.1 Nitrospirota bacterium | reverse complement strand
GCATTTCGCACGAACCCGACGAACTTCGGCATCAATTGCGCAAATATTTCCCACGTTCCGAGATGACTCAGGATGAGCACGACAGGAACGCCCGCGCGAAACTCGCGCGCCATGGCCTCGATGTTCTCGACCTGCACCCGCTCGAGAATCTTTTCCGGCGACATTTGCATGAGTTTTGCGCTGCAAAGCAGGTTTGCGCCAAGCCGCCTAAAATGCTGACGAACAAGAACACGCAATTCGCGCGGCGACTTTTCATTCGCGTACGCAATGGCCACATTGCGTTGTGCAAGGCGCCGGTATTTCCCGGAAAACGTCCACGCGCACAGGCCGAGGAATTCACCGAAAGCAAAGAGAAACGGCAACGGAAACGCGGCGGCAACGGCCGAGCCGGCGCGATAAAGAAGGTAAACGACAAAATCGAGCATTGCAGAGATATCGACTTCTCCGAAGAAGATGAACGCGTTCGGAGAACGCGTTCCACCTCCGGCGTGGCAGGGTAGATTTGCCTGGAGCTTGCTTCAACCAATATAATGTCCCGGTGTCGTTAGCCTCTTCCTGCTTTTTCACCTCGGAATTCGCGCGCACAATGTCGCGGAAATTCGAGGATGGCCGATTTCTCATCATCGGTGGTGACGCTCAAAGATTTGAGCCGCATTTTGCGGAAGCGAAACGAGAAGCTGTGGCGTGCTCGATGGAAGACTTTGTTTCGAAACTGGGCAAGGAAGCGGCAAAGGCCCGCTTTGAAACGGCTGTTTGGTTCTATCCTCCAGGGCAGAGCGATGATCAGGGCGTCACGGAAAGGCTCGCGCGGTGCGCCAACAACGTCGTTCTGATACCCGGCATCGGTGCCGACGGCGCAAAGCGGCGTCCGGAGCTCGTTCAGCGATTCGGACAATTTGGATTCGTGCCTGACTACCGATGCAATCTGACGGACCTAAGTCCCACCGCGTTATGCCTTCGCAATTCGCCGGACAAAACAGCCGGCGAGGTGGTAGGTGCGGCGGAGGCGGCGTTTGCCCGGCTCGAAAGGCAGATCGCGGCGTTGCGACACACCCTTGAGCTTCGCGGCTCCGACCTGGAAGAGGGTCACCAGCACATCGCTCTTCTTGAAGAAAAGCTGCTGAAGCTAAAGGAATACCAGCGTGAATTGAAGCGGTTAAAGGAGGAGAGGCAACAACTGCGCAAGTCCGCCGAGCGCAGGGTTGGTCAGGTACTGCTGGCCCCTTATCGCCTGCCGGCATGGGTGGCGAAAAAAGTCTGGAGGAAACTTGATCGCGGCGGGACAAAGCGCGCGACAACTGAATACCAAAAATGGTTCGAACAGCATCGCGCAGGCATTCAGGAATTGCAGCGAATGCGCGATGAAACGCGCTCGTTCGAGTTTCGGCCGCTGATTAGCATCATCACGCCGATTTTCGATACGCCGGTTCAACGTCTTGAGGAAGCCGTCGGATCGGTGCTGGTGCAAGCTTATGAAAACTGGGAGCTCCTGCTAATCGATGATGGGTCGACGGATCCCGATCTTCTCCGCGCCCTGCCCGATCTTGCCGGGCGAGATCGGCGGATCACCCTGGCAAGCCTGACAAAGAATGAAGGTATTTCCGCTGCCTCGAATCGCGGGCTCGAGCTCGCGCGCGGGGAATGGGTCACGTTTCTCGACCACGACGATGTCCTGGAGCCGGATGCGCTTTTTCAAATTGCTCAGCTTTTGCAGACACAACCGGATGCCGATCTCATTTACACTGACGAAGACAAGCTCGGTGAAGGCGGGTTCGAAGCGCCGGTGTTCAAGCCGGATTGGTCTCCCGACTTCTTCCTTTCCTGCAATTACATTGGTCACCTGACTGCAATTCGTCGCGATATTGTGCACAAGGCCGGCGGGTTCCGTTCAGAATTCGATAGCGCTCAGGATTACGATCTTTTTCTGCGCGTCGTCGAGATCACCAACCGGATTCATCACGTTGCGCGAGTGCTGTATCATTGGCGGCGAACTAAGAACTCGAGCGCGAGCAGTGTCCGGCAAAAACCGGGACAACTTGATGCGTCTCGTCGTGCGATTGAAAATCACCTGAAAAGTCGCGGCCAGCCGGGGGATGTTGTGGTGGACTGGCGCACGCACGCGTTTCGCGTGCGACGTGAGCTGTCGGAACCGAAGCGAATTTCCATCATCATCCCGAATCATAATGGCGACGAGACACTCGAACGCTGCGTTCGAAGCCTAACGAGTAACACAGACTACCCGGACTACGAGATTCTGATCGTCAAGAGCGACAAACGCACGGCAGCCCCCTCCGGTATTTCGCATCTTCCTCACCGTTTCCTGAATTTTTCCCGGATGGCGAGCGATTCGGCAGCAAAAAATTACGGGGCCAAAGATACCGGCGCTCCATGGCTGCTTTTTCTCGACGACCGGATCGAACTGATCGATCCCGAGTGGCTCTCAATCATGGCCGAGCACGTCCAGCGACCGGAAGTCGGTGCGGTAGGCGCGCGCTTGTTGAACCCGAATGGTACGGTGGAGCACGCGGGGATTGTGGTAGG
>JBLMXH010000038.1:0-3009 GCA_050257685.1 Nitrospirota bacterium | reverse complement strand
TAATTTTCTCAGTCACCTGAACGATTTCCCCGGGTCGGCGACAGCTCGCAAATTGTTGACCGTCGCCGCTTCCACGCGGCCCGTGATGCTCGATCCGGTGGACTCTGAAGCGGGAACACTGAGCGATCTTTTTTTTATGAAACACGGATTGGAACGCTACGATGTCCCGCCCGAATTCGCTGAATTTCGTACCATCGGCTGCAGGGTGTTTGATGACGATGAGTCACGGCGCATCGCCCAGATCTGGGTCGCTGACAAACGCATGCAGTTCTTTCTCTTTCCTGCCGAAAGGGACACCAAAACCGGAGGCGTGCTGCATTTTCCCGGATGGCGCTATGTTCATCAGGAAGGCTGGACCGGTGTCGTGACTGAACGCAACGGTGTTTGCTTCATGGCTGCCGTGCGAGGTCGCGGCAAAGATCTGAAGCCGTACGTTGACAAATCGCCAGGGAAATAGAGGCATTGTGGCGCGTTGACACCTCGTATGACGCGTTCGACTTTCTCGTCCTCGCGCCCGGGTAGTTCGGCAACAGGCGCGATTCGGTCATCGCGAACGATTCGTTTCGATTCAATGGACCGATTGAACGCCAGGGTAGCTCAGTGGTAGAGCAGGGGACTCATAAGCCCTTGGTCGGGAGTTCGACTCTCCCCCCTGGCATTTTTGAAAATGGCGTAGGTTTATGTCCTAAAGTATCGTCCGGGAGACACTACATCGGCTCGGCTGTTGACCTGCATGCGAGATTTGCTCAGCATCAACGTGGTCACACCCATACGACAAAACGGCTCGGTGAAAATCTTCAAATAATAGCCACCAGGGAAGTGGCAACTCTCCGTGAGGCTCGCCGGATCGAGCGCATGCTAAAAGCGAAAAAGAACCCGGAATCGTCGATTTACCATTTACAGCACTAGAGCAGCCCCGAAATCGTTCGGGGTTGGTCGGGAATTCGACTCTCCCCTTGGCATTTATTAAAGCGTGAGGGTTTCCCTCCAGATTCAGTTTCGATGTTGGACGTTGGGCGTTCGATGTTCGACGTTTCTCGCAATGAACCGCGGAGGCGCGTTCGAAAGATTCCTCGCACTCGGAAATTCGTATTGGCTGATGCGCTTTGTGATTCTGCGGCTGCTCGGATTCGTGTATGCGGTTGCGTTTCTCGTGGCCGCTAACCAGCTTGTCCCGCTGATTGGCGAACATGGGTTGACGCCGGCGACGCACTTTCTGAATACCGTTAAAACGCAGCTTGGCTCGCAAAGCGCCGCTGCTCTTCGAGTGCCAACGCTTTTCTGGTTTGGAATCTCCGACCACGCACTGGTGATTTTCTCCTGGGTCGGCTTCGGCCTTTCGCTCGTTGTCTTGTGCGGTTATGCAAACGCGATCCTGCTCGCGGTTCTTTGGGCGATGTACATGTCGATCGTGCACATCGGACAAATCTGGTACGGTTACGGCTGGGAAATCCAACTGCTCGAGACCGGGTTCCTATCAATTTTTCTTTGTCCACTGCTCGACGCACGGCCTTTCCCAAAGTGCAGGCCACCGATCCTGGTCATTTGGCTTTTCCGTTGGCTGGGGTTTCGCATCATGATTGGTGCCGGCTTGATCAAATTACGGGGCGACCCCTGCTGGCGCGATCTTACCTGTCTCTACTATCACTACGAGACGCAGCCGATCCCGAACCCGATCAGCCGGTATCTGCATTTCTCGCCGCATTGGCGAGTGAAATTAGAAACGGCTTGGAACCATTTCGTCGAACTGGTTGTGCCATGGTTCTCGTTCGGGCCGCGAACTGTCCGCCACATTGCGGGCATGTTGCTGGTGACGTTTCAGATTTTTCTCATCATCAGCGGCAACCTTTCGTTCCTGAATTACCTGACGATCATTCCGTTTCTCGCATGCTTTGATGATACCTTTCTCCGCCGGTTTTTGCCGGACGCTATCGTTAGGCGTGCGGACCGCGCTGCTCAGGAATCACCACCATCGCGGGTCAACAATGCGATCGCTGTTGCATTATCGATCGTGGTCGCCTGGCTCAGCATACCGACCGTGCTCAATCTTGCCTCGGGGCGGCAACTGATGAATTCCTCGTTCGACCCGCTTGATCTTGTGAACACCTACGGCGCATTCGGCACAGTGGGACGCGAGCGAGACGAAATCATTTTTGAAGGAACAAACGACACGCTGATTACCGGCGATACAAAATGGAAGGAATACGAGTTCAAGGCCAAGCCGGGGAATCCGGATCGGCGTCCGCCATTTGTGGCACCATATCAACCGCGAATCGACTGGCAAATCTGGTTCGCGGCGATGGCTTCTCCAGCCGAATATCCATGGACGTTTCATTTTGTCTGGAAACTGCTGCATAACGATAGGGGCACGCTTTCGCTGCTTGCAAACAATCCTTTCCCCGACGCGCCACCGCATTACATCCGGGCCCGACTCTATCGTTATCGGTTTGCTCCTATCGGCGAAAAAGCGTGGTGGAAACGCGAACCGATCGGTGAATGGCTGCCTCCGCTGTCAACTGACAATTTGCAATTTCGCCGATTGCTTGAGGGGATGGATTGGCTCAAGGAGTAAAAACTAACCGCCGCAGTGAAATCAGTCCCGTTTGTCAGCCCGAGTTTTCTGGAACGGATTGCTGATCCGACATCGCCTTTTCATTCCAGTTACGTTGCGTACCGCAGGCGTGAGATTACTCGAACGGAGTTGATCGCGCAGCTTCCGCATATTGCCATGCTCGGAGATAGCGTTTGCATGGACATCTACATTTCGTCGCCCTGGAGTACGTTCTGGCGCGCGCGCACTTCCCGCAGAAGAAATTGGTTTCTACATCTCGATCCTGCTCCAGGTATTTGCAGTGTTGCGAAAGGAGTAGATGTAATTACGCCTTTTGTCGCGATCGAGTGCGCAGGGGTCGGTGCACTCGTGGACGATGAACACGGTCGACAAAGTCTTTTTCGTCGCATACTAGGGACGCACAATTTTTCGGGGCAGGTCAGCCGTTTTTTGCAAGC
>JBLMXH010000037.1:0-5212 GCA_050257685.1 Nitrospirota bacterium | reverse complement strand
CGCCGCGTCCGACTGTCGATTGCTTGATTCGCTTTGGCGGATATTCGAATACCGGCAATCCATTTTCCGCGGCGGCCAGAATAGCCGCGCCACGCGCCGCACCGAGGACGATCGCTGTCTTGTAGCTTTGCACGTAAATGACTGACTCAAGCGCGCAACAATCCGGTGTGTGTTCGCGAATCAAGTCGGCGAGCCGATCACGGATGCAGACCAGGCAGGATGAGGGACGCATTGTGCTTTTGTTGTGGATAGTCCCGAAATAAATGGAGTGCGGTTTACCGTTGTTTGCGTCAACGATTGCCACTCCGGTGTTGCGCAAAGAAGCATCGATTGCTAGTACCCGCATTTACCGGAACGTTAAAATCGACTGCGATGGGTTCAACAGAGAATCGACAAATTACCGAACAGCCGTTTTACTCGCGGCGATATGTTGAACGGTTTGCATAAATTGGTGCTGAGCACGAACCCAGTCAGGTTCGTCACGATGGTGGTAGTGACGATCATTCTTTTTTTCAGCGCTCCTTCATCTTTCGCTACCACGAAAGGTTTGAGTCAGATCGTGACTCCAGATCTGCAACCAGAAGGCGATCTTTCATTGAGTTTGCAAATTCAAGACAAGCGCATCGCGAACCCGTATCAACTGCAAGCCGAACTGGGCTTGACTAAATGGGGTGAGGTAGCGGTGTTTCGCGGGTTCGAACCCGACGAATGGATCTTGGGTACAGAAATCGGATTACTGACGAAAGAGCCCTGGCTTGTTTCTGTGGGTTTCGTGAATTGGTCGCCACACCTGGACGTAGATCCTCAGCCGTTTATCGAAGTCGGCTATTACACCGAGCATAACAAGTTCATCGCCGGAGCCATTCATGCGGGGTACAAAAACGAAGCAATTCTCGGATATGCGTACGACTTCAATGAGCGGTGGCGTCTACAATTCGATTTCCAAAGCGGCTCTGAAAATTCGTCGACCGTCGGTTTTACCTGCAACGTCACACCTAACTTTCAGTTCAATCCCGCGATTTATTTCAGCAACGACGATCTAAGCCGCATCTTCGGTTATATCGTCTTCACATATACGTTTCATTTGTGGGGCGACAGATCCGGGAAAACCCTCGAATCTCCGGCCGGACTTACCAAAAAATAGTTGCAGAGTTCGGTAGGCCAGCAGAAACTCGCGGGCGATGAAAAGTAGCACGACGGCGCGTGCGTTCGTGGCCGCTTACATTGCTACAGCTTTTCTATGGACGCTCGTGCTGAGCGCTTCACCGCACTTACATGCTTCGGTCCACTCAGATGCAAACCGGATCGAACATACATGCGCAGTAACGTTTGTTAGGTCCGGCAACTATACGCATTGCGCTCCGTCCCCCGTCATCAGCTCACCCGTCCTTGAGTCTCAGCTTTCAGAAATCCGCGTGTTGAGCCCGGTTTGGGTTCAACGACTTTTTTTCGCTGCACACATTTTCGCGCACGCTCCGCCCGCGCACTCCTGATCCGTTGATTCTTCCCGTTTGTTCGGGCAGCGACGTTCAGTGCGTTCTTGACGCTGCTGAATCAACGCACGCAGAACGCAAATTGATTCGGCGATCTCGCCGAGCCTTTAAATCAGGAGTTATGAATGAAAAAAATAATTTTTGTTTTGTTCTGGGTTTTTCCCGTGTCCATCGTGTGCTCGCAGGAATCCATGCCGACTGCGAGTTCTTCGCCGACGCAGATAGTTTCAACAACGAGTCCGGCTACAGCAGGAGATGTCGAGGCGCTCCGACAGCAAGTGCAATCGCTCACGGACACAGTGAAAGCGTTGCAGCAACAAGTGAAAGATCAGCAAGCTGCTTTGGAAAAAGCAAACCTCACGGGTGCATCGGGCCTCCCCTTGAATCCGGAGCCTTCTCCGATTGCCGGTGTCCAAACCTCGCCTTCTCCCGCCGCGAGCGTGTCACCGCGTTTTCCTACCGAGGACACGTCAGTGGTTGCATCGACAACTGCGCCGGTGACATCGCCCGCTCCGGGTGCGAGCCCAGGCGTGTTGCCTGGTAATTTTCCGACGACCGACACTTCGGTCGTAACGTCGACACCGGAAACAATCTCAACTACCGGGGCTGGGGCATCGTTAACTCAGCCGATCACTATCGGTAGCAGCAAGGCTTATATGAACATCTCGCTCGATGGATTGTTCGCACTCGCTTATTCAAGCGCACGTGACCTCGATCAGATCGAAGTGGGCGATCATGATCCACAGCAACGTGGCTTCAATGCGCGCAATATCGAGCTCGCCTTTGACGGCGCGGTAGATCCCTATTTCGAAGGTTTCGCGAACATCGTTTTCAAATTGGACAATGACAACAACACCCAAGTCGAAGTTGAAGAAGCATTCATGCAAACAACGAATCTGCCGTTCAATCTTCAGCTGAAAGCCGGACAGTTCTTCGCCGATTTCGGCCGGTTGAATCCGACGCATCCACACACCTGGGACTTCGCGGACACGCCTCTCGTAAATGGATTATTCCTCGGACCAGACGGATTGCGTGGTGTTGGGGTACAAGCCTCCTGGACACTCCCGCTGCCGTGGTATTCGCAATTGGTTTTTGCATCGCAAAACGGACGGGGTGAGACCGGATTTTCGTTCCGGAATCCTGGTGATGATGGGATGTTTTTCGATCGCATCACGACTGATCGCGAGGCGCGAGGTCTGCAGGATTTCGTTTGGATCCCACGCTTCGAAAATTCTTTCAATCTGAGCGACACCCAGACAGTGCTGGCCGGCGTTTCGGGCGCCTTTGGTTCAAACGAGACCGGTGCGAATTCGCGAACGCAGATTTACGGAGCCGACCTTCTTTACAAGTGGAAAAGCTCACATGCCGAAGCCGGGTTTCCGTTTGTAAAATGGCAGACCGAATTCATGTATCGCCGTTACGAGGCTGGCAATGGCGCCAATGATTCATTTCCGGTCGCGGAAACATTTCACGATTGGGGACTTTATTCGCAGGTGCTGTGGGGATTTAAGAAAGGATGGACGGCCGGTATTCATGGCGACTATGTGCACATGCAGGATTCGATGTATACCGACGACCTCGACAGGCAATCACGTTGGCGGCTGACCGCGGATCTCACATGGTATCCGACTGAGTTTTCGAAAATCCGATTGCAGTACAACCAGGATTTCTTAGAGGAGAATTTTTTCCTTTCCGGACGAGAGGTTGAGTCGGTATTCCTCCAGTGGGAGTTCATCCTCGGCTCTCATGGCGCCCATAAATTTTAAATTATGAAAAAAATTATCTTGCTCCTGTCGACAATTGTCACGTGTGCTTTCGCAGCAGAGGCCAAACTCAATGTCGTCGCGACTTTGCCTGACTTTGGCTCGCTCGCGCGCGAGATCGCTGACGATAAGATCAATCTCACTGTTCTGGCCAAGCCGACTGAGGATCCCCACTTCGTCGATGCCCGGCCAAGTTTCGTAGTTTCGCTGCGCAATGCAGACGTGTTGATCGACGGCGGTGCGGAACTCGAGTTAGGTTGGTTGCCGCCGCTTCTCCAAAACGCGCGCAATCCGAAAATCGAGACTGGCAAGCCAGGACGAGTTCAGGCGTCACAGGGTATTCGCCTTATGGAGGTGCCCGCAAACGTTACGCGTGCGGCGGGGGATGTGCACGCGTTGGGCAATCCGCACTTCACAGTTGATCCAATTATTGCGAAGGCAGTTGCTCAACACATCGCGCAGGCATTTTCCGCTCTCGATCCGCCGAATGCCGCGTTTTATCAAGCGAACTATAAAAAATTCGAGGGCACCATCAACGCGAAGTTACAGGAATGGGGCGCCGCCATGCTGCCATTTAACGGGCAGCATGTGGTTGCGTATCACGATTCGTGGCCGTACTTCGCGCACCGCTTTGGTGTGGCAATCGACATTTTTCTTGAGCCGAAGCCTGGAATTCCGCCTTCACCGTCGCATCTCACGGAAGTGATCGCGCAAATGAAAGCGCAGCACATCAAAGCAATCATTGTTGAGCCGTTTCATGATCGGCGGATTGCTGAGAAGGTGGCAAGTGCGACTGGCGCCGCCGTTGTCCAGTTTTCCGAATTCCCCGGAGGTCTGCCCGGCACGGACGGCTATGTGAAATTGATCGACACGCTTGTTTCCCGCCTCGCGGCGGCACTCAAATGAAAACAAATCGTTCGCTAGGGTGCGACCACAGCTTGCTCGCCGTGGCGAGGGCGCGCTGGTTGTCTCGAAAACAAACCCGGATGGCGCGGCGATCCATCCCTACCTGACCATGTGGGAAGTAATGTTTTGGCCAATTGTGGCCTGTGTTCTCTTGCCGTGGTTGTTGGTTTATCTCGGGCTGCACGTTGTTCAGCGCGGTATTATTTTCATCGACATAGCGATGGCGCAGATGGCTGCGCTCGGAATTTGTGTCGCGGTTCTTTTTCGCCTCGAATTGGAAAGCTGGACGACTTTCGGGATCGCGCTCGCCTTCACGCTAACTGGGGCTGGAATCTTCTCGGTGACAGGCAAACGAACGAGTCAAATACCGCAGGAAGCTGTCATCGGAATTTCATACGTGGTTGCCGCGGCTGCTGCGGTGCTGTTGCTCAGCCGGGCGGCGCAAGGGGACGAAGAAATTAAAAACATGTTGGTGGGAAACATTTTGCTCGTCACGCCGCAAGAAGTTTGGGAACGGTTCGCGCTGTTTGCGGCGGTTGGCATTTTCCATTTTATTTTCCGCAGGAATTTCCTCCTCGTCTCGTTCGATCGCGACGACGCTTATCAAAAAGGACTGCGGGTGCGCTGGTGGGATTTCTTGTTCTACGCGGTTTTTGGTTTGGTTGTGACGAGTTTCGTCCGCATCGCAGGTGTGCTACTCGTCTTTAGTTATTTGATCGTCCCGGCGGTATGCGGCATCAATCTGGCGCGACGAACTGCGAACCGTCTGCTCGTCGGCTGGTGCATTGCGCTGTTGGGCGGCATCGCAGGATTATTTCTTTCCTATTGGTGGGACTTGCCTTCTGGTGCGGCAATTGTCTGCACTTTTGGTGGGCTGCTGGCTCTAGTGTCGCTTGTGGCACTTTGCCGTAATCGAATGCAGCGAGCAGGATGACACGCACTGATGACGTCTCATCTGCGGCGGCGAAGACGAGACAAGGCAGCTTCCACAAAGCTGTTAGGAGCCCATCATTGATGTACAATGTTGAATGACGAAGAACTCAAAATCTT
>JBLMXH010000036.1:0-7131 GCA_050257685.1 Nitrospirota bacterium | reverse complement strand
TCCTCGGCGGGCACGGTGTGAAAGGAAACAACCGCCCAATGGCTCCCTGCGTTTATGAGTGGCCGGTGCCAGACGTTCGCCGGGATGGAGATCCATCGCCGTTCCAATGGCGCACCAGGATCGCTGACCAAAACATTTGATTGCCAGTTTCCTGGTTCACCAGTTTGGAAATCACCACTGCCTTCGAACGACATCATGCGTTGATGACTATTCGGATGCCTTTCTGCACCTGTGTCCGCGCCCGCGCGTAAAGCGAATACCCACCCGGATCGAATCTCGGGCGATAATGCGGTCTCGAGAATCGCCAAAGGAAACGGCTCCCAACTCATTACCGTCTCTTTTCCTCGAGCCAATTGCTCGCGAACCCGTTCTACAATGGAGCGAATGGTTGTGCGCACGCTCTCCGACCGCAATGCCCTGTCGAGCACTTCAAGCAGCGAATATTCCTCCGACGTCATTGTTTCCTTTTCTTATTTCTGATTTCTTTCCTGCTTTCCTAAATTCCTGATTAGTATCTCTGCTTTCTTAACTCTTGCTCGTTTCCTAACTTTTGATTGTTCCTTCATCCTTATGAAACACGCGGTCATTAATTTTCTGTGCGCTGCAACTATTGTTTGCGCCGCAGATGTTCCAATTACACAGGACGAACTCGTCCGACGCACCCAGGAGCTTTACGATTCTCTGGTATCCGGCAATCAGGCGCCGTGGAAAAAACATTTCGCCGACGACTGCATGTTCGCCGACGAGAAAGGACGTTTCTTCGACAAACCAAAGTTGATCGCCGACATCACACCGCTGCCGCGGGGATATTCTGGGACGATTAAGATCCAAAAGGTTCAGAGCCGGATCATTGGGAATACCGCAGTACTCAGTTACGACGCGGACGAGACTGAGACGATTTTCGGCCAAAACCTCAAAGCGCGTTACCACATCACTGACACGTGGCTTCAGCGCAATGGCAACTGGCAGATCATCGCCAGCCAAGCACATCGTTACTATGAAGATCCCGCGGTAGGAAAAGCTGACCCGAAAAAGTTTGCCGACTTCATCGGCACGTACGAGCTCGCTCCTGGCCAGACGAGATCGGTTACTACTGAAGGCGATAAGCTGTTTGTTGAACGGAAGGGCAACAAGGAGGAGCTGCTGCCCGAAACGTCAGAGCTCTTCTTCCGCGAAGGTGTCGAAGGCAGAATTCTGTTCCGTTACGGCGCTACCGGCAAAGTCGAAGTATTAATCGACCGTCGTAACAACGAAGACGTGGTCTGGAAGAAGACGACGACGGAAAGTAAGAAGTAAGAAGGGCGTATCGGGGACGCAGCAAAGCGGAGTTCGTTGCAAAGTGCGGTGATTCACTTTCGTGAGCTCGAAGAGACTGCTTACTGGCTTGAACTGCTACTCGAGGGAGGGATCGTCTCGCCAGAAAAACTCGCAGCACTCCGGCACGAGTGTGACGAACTGATCGCGATCTTCGTCACAATCCTGAAACGCTCGAAAAAACCGTTCGAGACCTCTTAATTCTTCCTTTTTACTTCTTACTTGCTCGACACGAGCACGATTTTTCCGACCGCTCCAGACTCCATCACCGCGTGATGCGCCTCCGCGGCTTCGGTGAGCGGAAATTGTTTGCCGATCACCGGACGCAATGTCCCGTTTTCAAGGCCGGCCACGAGCGCGGCGTGAATACTTGCCATCTGTGCCAGCGGCGTGTTTGGAAGGATCATGCCGCGCACATCGATGTCGCGCTGCATGGTATCGCGAGGATTGATCTCCGTTGGACCGCGGCTGCCAATGATCACCACACGTCCGCCTTTTGCGAGAATGGGCAGATCTTTCCCGAGGTTCACGTTGGCGAGCATTTCCACGATCACGTCAACCCCATGCCCGCCAGTCGCGTTGATGATCTGCTGAAAATGATCAGACGCACGATGATCGAATACTTCGTGCGCACCTTGTTCGCGTACAAGTTTAAGCCCCTCGTCACTGCCCGCTGTACCGAACACGCGCAGACCGCCAGCACGCGCCAATTGCACGGCCGCCGTCCCAACACCGCCGCTCGCGCCGTGCACCAGCACCGTTTCGCCCGGCAGTGCGACCGCGCGTTGGAACAATCCTCGGTACGCAGTCGCGTATGGCGTGCCCATTGCCGCGCCTTGCGCAAACGAAACATTTGCAGGCAACGGGTGCACTTGCTCCTTTTTGCATAACGCAAACTCCGCATACGTTCCGCTGATCGATCCCGCAGTATAAACACGATCGCCGGCCTTAAATTCACTCACGTCGGCGCCCACCTTTTCGACCACGCCCGCGCCGTCGTTCCCCGGTGTGTATGGCAACTCGGGCAATCGCGCGTACTTTCCCGCGCGAATGTAAGTCTCGACGGGGTTCACACCCGTTGCTTGGATCCGCACGAGCACTTCACCCGGCCCGGGCTTCGGCGTCGGTACCTCTTCCAGTTGCAGGACTTCCGGCCCGCCAAATTCTTTCACTCTGATTGCTTTCACTTGTTTACTTTGTTCTTTTTACTCCTGTTTTTGTCGCACCAGATAAATCAAATACAAAACCACTGCGGCATTTATCAACAGAGCGCATAAACGGATTGCGGTAAATTTTTCGACCAGCTCATACACCTCGATCGGCATTAACGAACTCGTCGCGATTATAGTCAGCCATTCCGCCCAGCGCTTCCGGAAGAGCAGACCGGTCCCTTCAGTGAGGAATAGGCCGGCATAACCAGCGCCGAGTGCGCTTATTTCCTTTAGCTCTTTGGTATGTACCAGCTGCAGCTTGCTCAGGAGACCACCAATAAATTTGTTATCCACGTCGATGCGTACCTGATCGAGCCAATATTCGACGTGCGACGCCACATCCTTGTGGAGCAAACTCAACGCGCTAAATGCCAGCGCCAGAAGAACGGCGCCTTTCACGAATTTGAAAATTGCGATCGCGAGCAGAGCTCCGTCGCCGTGTAACTGAGATCGCGTTTTCGCAGACACTACATCTCGAATCGTGTCTTCGCGCTGAGCCGGACTGAAAAGTTTGCGTTTCTCTGCAGTGCAGAAAGGCATTGGACGTTGAGTGTTGGGCATTGAAGTTGACCCTTTACGCCTTGTTCGTTGAAGTGCGCTCGCCCCTGCTCGCTCGCCCGTGCCCTCGTCACTTTATCTTGTATGTCGCGCGGTCCCGCGCGCTGCATTCTGACTTCGGCGTTGAGCGTTGGACGTTGGGCGTTTGCCCTTTTTCTCCTTCTCTATTGAAACACATTTCCTCCTCCCTTGTTCGCTTCGTTCGTCCTTCTTAATTTTTACTTTTTCGTTCATCCTTCTGCTCGTTAATGCACACGCGCCGCTGGTTTCTCCGAACATCGCTTGGTGCGACGACGGCAATCCTTACCGATGTCTCGAGCATTGTCGCGAAACAACAACCCGCACCACCGAAATCGGTATCCGACGATTACGTCGGTGGCGTCAAGTTCGTCACCCCGGAGATGCCTGATTTCGCAGCCGCACGTGAGGTTTACAACGCCGGGATCTCAATCGAGCCGAAGATCATCGCATGTTGCGTGTCTGAGACTGGTGTTCAGCATGCTATCGAAAAAGCAAAGGCAGAGAATTGGCCAGTGGCAGTAAAAGCGGGAGGCCATTCCTTTGAAGGATTTTGCCTCAACGACAATGGTCTGGTCATCAGCGTTTCGCCGATGCGCGAGATGCAGCTCGACCCGAAGACCGGCATTTTGACCGCAGGTGCAGGCTGTCGGCTGGAAGAAGTGAACCAATTCCTCCTGGCGAAAGGGCGCTTCCTGCCGGCTGGATCGTGTAGAACAGTCGGTCTGGCAGGTCTCACGCTTGGCGGCGGCTACGGAATGTTCGCCAGGAAATGGGGTTTAACCTGCGACCATCTGCTCAGAGTCAAAATGGTCGATGGCGCGGGAATTCTTCATGACTCAAACGACGAGCCGGATTTGCTCTGGAGCTCGCGCGGCGGTGGAAACGGCCACTTTGGAATAATAACCGAACTGACATTCAATACGCGGCCCGCTCCGGCGCAATTTTCGTCCTGGAAATTTCGCGCTTACAAACTCGATCCGAAACGCGCCACTGCTTTGCTGCAGGCCTGGTTCGAAGCCGCGCCGGATTTGCCTGACGAGGCGTTTTCAGCCTGGATCATGAACGGCAGCCAGGTCACCGTAGTTGTTATCACAATCGGTTCGCGCGACCAAAAGGGTTTGATGGCTTTTCGCCGCCGGCTCGCCGGCCTAACGACCAAAATGACCTCCGGCGGTCCCACTTCTCTAAAGAAAGCGTTGACTTGGTACTATGGAGAGGACGGTCCAGTTTCTTTTAAAAATGCCAGCGCGGGATATTACAAAGGAATCGACGACATTCGGCCTGCGTTGCCGGGAATCTTCGAAGAAGTGTTAACTGTCCCGGGACTGATTTTTCAAATCAATACTCTCGGGGGCGCCATTTCCAGCGACGTGGAAGGGGCGTATCCGCATCGAGCTTTCCATTACCTGGGCGAGTCCCAGGCGTACTGGGAATCGGCGTCGCACGCTGAGGCTCTTCGCGAGGCGATCGGCCGGATGCGCGATCATATCGCGCAAGCCGGCGTTACAAACCATTACGCAAATTATCCGGACCTTGCTTTTGGAGACTGGCCAACGGCTTATTACGGTGCAGAAAATTATGCACGTCTCCAGCAGCTGAAACAGCGGTACGACCCTGATAACCGCGTCCGCCATCCCCAAAGCATTCATCTACCAAACTCCGGATCTGCTCCTTCTTAGTTTTTACCTTCGTACTTTTTCCTTTTCGAGGAGCGCTTGGTGTAGTGGCGGCCGTGCGGCCCTCCCACTTCCGCGCGCCCGGCACGGCCGCCTCTACAGTCTCTATATTCCCGCGCGATTCAGCGCATTTCACAGGTCAAAGCCGATTCAGCTAGAGAATATGCGCTCATTGTCTGTGCTCGCCTTCGTATTCGATATCGACGGCACCCTCGTCGATTCTAATGAACTGCACGTGGATTCCTGGAATCGGGCGTTCCGGCGATTTGGCAAACAATTTTCTCAGGAACAGTTGCGCGCCCAGATCGGCAAAGGCTCCGATCAATATTTACCTGCATTTCTCACGCCCGAAGAGATCAAACGTTTCGGCAAGGAGTTGGATGAATACCGGTCCGAGCTGTTCAGAAAAGAGTATCTGCCCAAAGTGCGACCATTCCCAAAAGTGCGCGAACTTTTTCAGCGCCTTCGTGACGACAACAAACGCAGTGTGCTGGCCAGTTCCGGCAAAAAAGCTGACACAAAGTATTACATCGACTTGCTTGATATCGGCGGTCTCATCGACGGCTACGTTTCGGGCGATGATGCAGAGAGTTCCAAGCCCGCGCCGGATATCTTTACCGCTTCATTGGAAAAGCTTGGCGACATTTCGCCTGCCGACGCAGTGACCGTCGGCGACACAACGTTCGATATCGAAGCTGCTAAAAAAACAGATCTGAAAACGATTGCGCTTCTGTGTGGTGGAACCTCGGAACCACTGTTGCGACGCGCGGGTGCAATCGCCATCTATCGTGACCCCGCGGACCTTCTGGCCCACTACGACGAGCTAGTTGGCCACGCCGCGACGCCACAAACCTAAATTTGTCGTCCCCGAGTTTCTAACGATGTGCTAGCGATTAGGCTCTAGCCGATTGGATCGATTTATTTTCCGCGAGCGCGCCCCGAGCTTAAACGCTGATCGTGGTCGGCTTCATCGATACCTTGTTGAATCAATTTTTCGGGAATGTTTTCGTCGTCTTCGGGCCGCACGGTCGAAGCTTTCTCGCCCGTCGACACAACTGGTATTTGCCAATCGCGACCCGGTTCTTCCCTCGTCGGAGGCTTCTCCGAGCCTGCTGTCGCACCGGTCACTTCTTCGCGTGCATTACTTCGGTCAAGATCATTTGCGCGCTGGCGGCCATCACTGCGGGCGATCTCACGCGCCCGGTCCTCGATCATCTCTGGCGTCACGGTCCCCAATCCGTCGCTTCCCCGAACGATTTTTCCTCTAGAGCGTGTTTCATCCATTGTCATTCCTGCCCTTCTGATTTGTGTTCATAGAAAAAAAGCGCCCCGCATTTTGACCGGAGCGCTTTTTGTGTCGCGCAAACAATACTATTCAACTTCTACAAAGTCCGGATCACCTGCGCAGATCACTCGCTGCGTGTACGTAAAACCGTCCACGTCAACGGCGACCCAACAGCCGTCCAGGAATACGAAGTACGAATTCCCGATCATCCGGAAATGGTTCGCACCGTAACGCTGGATGAAGAACTCTTTGGGATGCCGCCCGAGGCTGAACACGTCACTGTGACGAGTCCTGAACTCTTCCTTGTTCACCGTGGTTCTCTGATTCGTGTTCACGTTCGTCTGGCTCGTGCTGGAACGCTCTGCAGGTGCGTTCTTCTTTATCTCCTGAGGGCGACCCTTAACGCTCGTGTTCGTCTGTCCACGAACGTTCGTCCCAGCCTCAGGTTTTGCCTGTGAATTGCTTCGATCCTGTGCGGGACGCATTTTCTTACCCTTCGCGGGCGCAGTCGTTTGCGTGTCTTTCGTCTGCCCCTGCGTCTGTTGTGGCTCCTCCGTTGTCTGGCCGATTGCCATAAACGGCAATGCCAACGCAGTTATTGCTGTCATTATCAGGATTCTCATAGTTTTTCCTTTCACCCTAGGTACTTCGTATCCCGCAAAACTTTGGCCCTGTGGATAACTCAGGTTTTCCGCGGGAAAACCTCATCGTCTTCGCATGACGAGTCTGGCTTTTCTTAAGGGAGCGCTCCGACATCAAACACCGAAAAATCACACCAAAACATCTGCCGACGTTCGGCGTTGAGCGCCTTTCTCGCCTACGCTCGTAGCATTCCTGATTAGTCGCTCCTGACTCCGTTCATCGCGAACCCGACTGCTTGCAATTCCTGAGCGAGGAATCTCGCCTGCCCCGTCGTGAGTTCGATCAGCGGCGGCCGTACCCTGGCCCATCCCGGGTCATTCGCGTACATCGCGATCGCCTGTTTTATCGCTGCGATGATCGAGGGAAATTTCCTGCTGCTGAATACTTCGCGTACGACGTTTAGTTGCGCTTGCTGCGTTTGGAG
>JBLMXH010000035.1:0-5228 GCA_050257685.1 Nitrospirota bacterium | reverse complement strand
ACGCGATTGAGATACCAGGAAATTTCGTGCGGCAGGTTTCCGGACCAGGTTATCAATAGTTGTCCAAATTCGAGATAGGCCCACAGCATGGTGAATGCGAGAAGGAGGTTCCCAATTTTGTGAAGAGTCTCCTCTGTCGAGATAATTGGTGCGAATCTTCGATTATGCCTAACGAGCAAAAGAATCAGAATCACGAATGCAAGTGCGCTTAGCATCTGACCAATGCAAATCATCACGGCAAACATGGTTGAGTACCAATCCTTCTCGAGAGACATCAGCCAATCGAGCGCGGCAAAAGTCATCGTCACCGGGTAGATGACCAATCCGGGACCGCTGAGGGTCCGCAGTTTGCGCGTCGGCTCGATGGAAGCCGTTAGGTCCTGCTCTTTCGACCATTTCAAGAGGAAATGCCCCATGACCAGCCAGATCGCGAATATCACAGCGGCCCGGATGACGTAGCCCGGCGTGTTGAGGTAAGATAGCCTGCTGCGCAGAATTGCGTCTTTGGCCACGACGGAAGCAATTTTCCAAGGATACAGATGCGGCAGCCCGAAAAAAATCGGGATAAACAAAATCGCCAACAACGGCAAAGTACCCACTGCCGATTCTAAAAATCGCCGGACGCTGTAGCCCCAGTAGCCGCTCGTGAGATGATGGATCATCAGCAACGCGAGCGCGCCGAGCGAAATTCCAAGAAAGAATTCGTGGCCGAAAAGGTACGCCACAAAGAAGTCGCCAGGGGCAAGAATCCAGCCTGCAACGCAACCAGCTAACCCAAGAAGACCCACGCCGGCCAAGATAAATTTTGGGCGGGTAACAGGGCTTTGGAGGGCGGACATCATTTCTCGTCCTCCAGTTTCTGTCGCTCAGCGGGGGTGAGCTCAGACGCATTGACATTATGGCTGAGCTGCAGAGCGCGGATGTAGGCAGCGATGGCCCACCGGTCTTCCGGCTCGACGCGGGTCGCGTAAGAATACATCACTCCATATCCATTCGTGATTACGTCGAAAAAATGTCCGATCGGCGCGTTGCGCAGACGCGGAATATGGTAGGAGGGCGGTTGCGGAAAACCGCGCAGCACGACCATGCCGTTCCCGCTCCCTGTTCGGTCATGGCATTCGGCACACATGGCGTCGAATCGTTCACGGCCACGTTCCAGAAGTTCCGGCGTCAATTTGACGGGAAGTTGCGTAATATAAGTGCCACTCGTTAGGCCAGTGTAAAACGCATCATTTTCCCGAGCGTCTCCCCGTTCCACCGTGTGCGGTGGAATTGGCCGTGCGTTGGCCTCGTTGGAGAAGAAGTCGCTTTCAGAAAGCGGCTTCGCCTTTGGCTGGTTCGCCATGTCACGGCGACAGCCGAGGATTATCACGCAGAAGATCGAGACAAAAGCATACAAAGCGCAGCCGTAATTCCGGGGAGCGCACGCGCCCTCGCGTGCAGCGCTTGGCGGCCTCGCCAAGCGCTTCTTCATTGCGCGCCGACGTCTGAAGGTTTTCGGCGAGGGCGCCGAAAACGGCACGCGAGCCGCGTGCGCTCCCCGGATGAGCACGTGCACCCACTTTGTCATTCCGGCACCTCCGTAATGGAAAGAGGATTGAGGCTCTGCAAAAACGTGCGCGTTTGTTTGGGATCAAAGTTTCGATCCTTTGCTTCGATGCATAGAAAAAACCGGTCTTGAGAGGCCCGATCGAATTCGGGCAGGCTAAAGAGCGGGTGGTGCGGACGAGGCAGACCATTCAGCGCAAATGACGCAAAGAAGGCGGTCAACCCGGCGCACAGCACAGTTAATTCGAACGTAATGGGAATGAATGACGGCCAGCTATGAATAGGGCGCCCGCCGATATTGATCGGATAACTGATGGCATTGGCGTACCACTCCATGAAATAGGCGCCAACGCCGCCAATAATTCCGCCAATTAAAACCAGCAGCGGAAGCCGATTCTTTTTGCCAAGCGCTTCAGGCAATCCTTCTACCGGGAATGGCGCGTAGCCGTCCATTTTACGAAAACCTGCGCCGTACGCCTCCTCGGCTGCATGCATGAGTTCCTCGGGCGTGGAAAACTCCGCCAGCAATCCGTAGCTCTTGTTCATAGGGTGTTAGCCTTCTGTGGTTCGGCAACTAACTCGCGCGTTTCGGAGATCGAGATCATGGGCACGAATCGCATGAACAGAAATTGCAGCGTGAGAAACAGCCCAACGCTTCCGAAAAGCGTCATCCAATCCCATTTCGTGGGATAGAACATCGCCCACATCGCCGGCGAAAAATCGCGATGCAAGCTGGTGATGACGATCACGAACCGTTCGATCCACATGCCGGCATTGATGAAGAGCGCCACGATGAAAAGCAGCACCGGGCTGCGTCGGACACGCGCCGACCACAGCGACTGCGGCACAAGCACGTTGAACAACATTAACAGCCAAAACACCCAGCCGTAGGGACCGAACGCACGATTAGTCATCATGTAGATTTCAAAAATATCGCCGCTGTACCATGCCATGAGCGCCTCGATGAAATAGCCATAGGCCACGATCATCCCCGTCACCAACATGATGTTAGCCATGTTGTTGAGGTAACGGTCTGTTATCAGATTCTCGAGGTGGTAGATCTTCCGCACCGGGATCACGATGTTCAGCGACATGGCGAATCCGGAGTAGATCGCGCCGGCGACGAAGTACGGCGGAAAAATGGTAGAGTGCCAGCCCGGAACAATGGCAACGGCGAAATCAAAACTTACTACGCTGTGCACAGAGAGCACCAGCGGTGTCGCCAGTCCTGCCAGGAGCAAATACGCAATCTGATGCCGTTGCCAGTGCGCCGCGGAATTGCGCCAACCCAGTGCAAAGAAGCCATAGACTTTCTTTTGCCAAAGCTTTTTTGCGCGATCGCGCACTGTGGCCAGATCGGGAACCAGGCCAAGATACCAAAAGAGCAGCGAGATCGTAAAATACGTGCCCACGGCGAAGACATCCCAAACGAGCGGGCTGCGGAATTGCGGCCAAAGCCGCATCGTATCGGGATATGGAAAGAGCCAGTAAAACACCCATGGTCGACCGAGGTGAAGCAAGGGCATCAATCCAGCGCAACAGACCGCAAAGAGGGTCATCGCTTCCGTGAAGCGGTTGATTGCGGTCCGCCACGGCTGGAAGAGCAAAAGCAGAATCGCAGAGATGAATGTGCCCGCGTGAGCGATTCCGACCCACCAAACGAAATTGACGATCGCGAATCCCCAGGCGACCGGAATGTTGAGGCCCCAGACGCCGACACCTTTCCAAAACAGCCAGGTGACCGCGACCAGAAACATCATCAGCAACAGGAACGAGACAATGAAGCCGACCCACCATGGACCCGGCGCGCGCTTCAGTGGAATATCGGCGATTGTTTTGTTGACCGTGGCGTATGTCTGGCCCGGCGCGAGCAGATTGGTGGGATAGCCAAGTGGAGAGAGCGACTGTGATCGGTGATCGGTAATCGGTGATCTGTCTTGCGCGTTCATGTTGATCACGGTTCACCGATCAGTGATCACAACTTGAGCGTTCGAGTTGCGCAGCTTCGCGAGATAGCTCGTGCGAGGCTGCGTGTTCAGTTCGCCCAGCATCCAGTAATTCAGCGGTGACCGTTTCATGCGCATCAGCCGGCTGCTCGGATCGTTCATGTCTCCAAAAGTAATCGCTTCCACAGGGCAAACCTGCGCGCATGCAGGTACGATCTCGCCATCACGGATCTTGCGTTGCTCGAGCCCTGCGGTGATTCGGGCTGCGTTAATGCGCTGAATGCAATAGGTGCATTTCTCCATCACCCCGCGCGAGCGCACCGTCACGTCCGGATTCTTTACGAGCCTTAGGCTTGGACTCAGTTCGTTGTTGTATTCGAGAAAATTGAAACGGCGTACTTTGTAAGGGCAATTGTTCGAGCAATAACGCGTCCCTACGCAGCGATTGTAAATTTGAACGTTCAATCCTTCGTTATCGTGCACCGTGGCGCCGACCGGACAGACCAATTCGCACGGCGCGTTCTCACAGTGCATGCACGGCACGGGCTGATGGGTGATCCTGGGATTCTCCTTTGGGCCGGAGTAAAACGTGCTGACCCGGATCCAGTGCATCTCGCGGTGAAGGGCAACCTGTTGTTTTCCAACGACTGGAATATTGTTCTCGGCCTGACAGGCGATGGTGCAGGCATGACAGCCGATGCACACGTTGAGATCGACCACCATGCCCCACTTATAGCTTTTGTACGGATACTCCGATGGGTCGTACAATGTGTAATCCAAAGGCGGAAGCTCCTCTGGCTTTTGTGCGTAATGGGGATCCGCCAGGAATTCAGCAAGCGTGCCGTCATGCAAAATTCCACGGCCTGTAACGTCGTGATGATGCTGCGTGTCAACCAGCAACTGCCGGTCACCGGTCTTCCCAATCGTTAGGCCGCCGGCAAACCACAAGGCATCCGATGTCCGCAGCGCGTACGCATCAAAGCCGACATTGCGTCCGACTCGGCCGACTATTTTTCGTCCGTATCCCAGTGGAAGCGTGACGGAGTTCTTTGCCTGCCCGGGCTGAATCCACACTGGCGCCCGCAGCTTGCGACCGCGAAATGTTAACTCGATAACATCGCCGTTCTCCAAATGCTCGCTCTCCGCGAGTTGCGGACTGATGAGTGCGGCGTTGTCCCACGTCAGCGACGAAAATTGCCGCGGCAATTCCTGAAGCCAACCGTTGTTTGCATAACGGCCATCACGCACGCTGACATCGGGACGAAAAACAATTTCGAATCCAGATGTTGAACCGTTGAATGGTTCAAGCGTTGAAGTGGCAGCGAAAGGAGCAGGCGTAGTGGAATCCGCATCGCCAGCCAATGATGGTGCCTGCAGTTCTGTGACCACTCCATCGCTTAAGGCCTTTCTCCATTTTGCTTCGAAGTCGGGCGCGGGTTTTGGCCCGCTCCAATAGCTGCGTACAATCTCATACGCAGTGCGTGGCGAGCGTTCGCTAATCGCCTCGAGAATTTCGTGTGCCGAGACTCCCGCATACATCGGCTCGATCAACGGCTGCACGATGGAAATCGAACCGTCGAAAGCGCGCGCATCGCTCCACGATTCTAAAAAATGCGCAGCCGGCACATGCCAGTGCGAGTGGCGCGACGTTTCATTGAAGTACACACTGTGATGCACCCGCAGGTTCACTTTGTTGAAAGCGTCGGCGAAATTGAAATCAACCGGCGCGTCGTA
>JBLMXH010000034.1:0-3700 GCA_050257685.1 Nitrospirota bacterium | reverse complement strand
AACGCGATCGGCTGCTGATGATTTATTCACCTTCCATTTACCGCTGTCGGGATAATAACCGGATTCGCCGATCGGATTATCGGCGATGACATAGTAAATCAGGTCTTCGTCGCCTGAGTTGATAATTTGATGCGGTTCGTCTGGCCCGAAGACGAACGCGTCGCCAGGCCCGACTTGGGTCGTGCCATCCCTGTGGCGAACGGTGCCTTCTCCGGAAATGACAACATATAACTCCCATTGGGCCGAGTGCGCGTGATAGGGGAAATTAGATTTTCCTGCTGGAACTCGCGTCCATTCCAAGTCGAACGGATGACGCTTGGACAAATCGAGCGAAGCAGGTTCGCGTCCCAGCGCCTCAGAAATTCCTTTGAAAGAAGCGGCATATTTTCCGCCCGGCGATTGCCACGGATCTTCTTTGATTTCGTTCAAATTAACTTTGCGCATGCGTGGTTGTGTGGGGAGCGCACGCGCCCTCGCGTGCTAACGATGGCGCCCTCGCCATCGCGAACTTTTTCCGGTCCGGCGGGTTCGCAGGCATAGCTACGTCTGATGCGTTTCGGCGAGGGCGCCGAAACGTGCAGGCGAGGCGCGTGCGCTCCCCAGATTTCATTCTTCGCCTTCGAAGTAATCGGCCTCCGTTCCTTTGACGATCAATTCTTCGCATCCATCGGTAGTGACCGCCCATTTGCCACTATCGGGATAGTAACAGGAATCACCTGTTGCGCCGCCACTCCGCGGATTATCGGCGATCACGTAATAAACAAAATCCTCATCGCCAGCATTGGTGAGCTGGTGCGGCTCGCCCGGCTGAAATAAGAACGCGTCGCCCGGTCCTACTTCAGTTGTTCCGTTCTTATCACGCACATTACCGCGACCCGAAATGACGAGATAAAGCTCCGTTTCCGCCGCATGCGCGTGATATGGGCAAAGCGATTTGCCTTTCCGTATCCGCACCAACGCCAGATCAAATGGATGGCGCTTTGACAGATCCAGCGACTGCGGTTCCCGCCCAAGCGCAATCGAAATGTTCTTGGTAAATCGCCAAAATTTTCCTTTAGGCGATTTTCTTTCCTGCTCGGCAACATCTTTGAGATTTACCTTTCGCATTTGGAAGAACGTCTCGGCTGTGTCAGTTGGCCTAACGAGAGGAAGCTCGTTTGCTTGTGGCGATTGTGAAAATCGCAATGGCTGCCCAAATAACGTTTACAAATGTGGAGGGATACGCTCCATAGAAAATTGTGTTTGCGGCCAGCAGAGCACTGCCGCCGATGTTCAAAAGCTGAAACGCAGACGAATGTCCTTCCCATTTCCTGGAGGAGACCATCGCATAAGCGACGAGCAGAGCAGCCGCTCCCACCCATCCAATCGCATCAAACCATAAATGATTGTTCATGCCTCGTTGATAGTTTTCGCGCCAAACTGCTTCAGGTATCCCAATTTTTCGGCAGCTTTTGTTTAAGTGTCTCCACTGGCTGGAACAGGTCCCCCTCTTTTTCCACACGCGAGATTGTCTGGTCGGAACGAAACTTTAGGAACTCCGCATTTTTCTTTTTTAAACAAGTCTCCACTTCATTCCAGCTAACCGGAGTGGAAACGGTGGGTTGCTCCTTTGCGCGCAATGAGTAAACGCAGATGGTGGTTTTGTGTTCATCGTTCTGACTCCAATCAACGAACACTTTTCCTTTGCGGACGGCCTTGGACATATTCGAGGTGACGCATTCGGGATGTTCCCGTTCCAAAGCTTGAGCTAACGAGCGCGACAAACCTTTGGTTTGATCGTAAGTGACTGCCGTGTTCAGCGGCACGTACACTTGTAAACCTTTTGAGCCGCTCGTTTTCGCGAATGCTTTCAATTTCATTTTGTCCAGCAGCTCGCCCAGCCAGATCCCAACCTGACAGCACTGAACAATGTCTGCCGGAGCACCCGGATCGAGATCGAATACCATCATGGTCGGACGTTCGATATTGTTTTTGCGCGATAGAGATGTGTGCAACTCGAGATCGGCGAGGTTCGCTGCCCAGACAAGCGTGGGCAGATCGTTGGCGAGACAATAATGCATGATTCGCTGGTTGCCCTCGCTCCATACCTTTGCCGTCTGTACCCATTTCGGCCGATGCACGGGGCAGTTCTTCTCGTAGAAAAACTCCCCTTCCACGCCATTTGGATAACGCTTCATTGTGAGCGGGCGATCCTTCAAGTGCGGCAAAAGCACTGGCGCGATACGGATGTAATAGTCGATCACCTGTGCCTTGGTAAAACCGGCTTTCGGATACAGCACCTTGTCCAGGTTCGATACCTGAAGCTTCCGACCATCGACGATTAGTTCCGCTTTCTTCGACATGACAGGCCAAACCTCCAGCGTCCAACGCTCAACGTCCAACGCCCAATTTAGAAGCCGCCACTCAAGCGAAGAAGCGCTCGGGCGGGAGGACAGGCTTGGGTTTGCAAATCCGGGCGACGCAATGTTCCCAGCTTTCGTGTCCGCTCAGGATTTCGATTTCCACCCGTAAAAAATAAATCGGCACTTTCAGATCCGCTTCCACAGCACGCGGCATACGCACCGAGTCTTTTTCGGTCGTAACGATCATCGCCAGATCGCGGCGGATGCACCGATTGATGAAGCTGATCAGTTCCGCTTCGGTGTAATAATGATGATCGATGTAGCGTTTGGCGAGGTCCACATGCGCGCCCAGCTTGGTCAGCGCGCCCTCAAAACTTTCCGGGGCAGCAATCGCGCACAAGGAACCGATGAACGCGTCACGCAAAGCCTCAAGCGGCAATTGTTCACCCGTAAATACATTCTGCAGGTACAGCGGTTTGTGTGCGCACTCGATAACTTCCGCGGTGCGATTGTAGCGGCGAATGCGTCGCATCAGCTCGAAATTAGCGTCGCCGGTATTCTTTGTAATAAAGATGTAGCTGGCGCGGCGAAGATTGCGTGGCCTCTCACGCAACGTGCCCCGGGGCAGCAGGAACTCGTTTCCAAAAGGGGCTTGTCGATCCACCAGCACCATGTCCAAGCGATGCTTGAGATGGAGATATTGAAATCCGTCGTCGAGCAGAAGTGTGTCGACCTGCCATTTATCGATGGCCAACCGGCCGCTCTTCACGCGGTCTTTGTCCACGAGTACGATCACATCCTTCAAATTGTGAGCGAGCATGTACGGCTCGTCTCCGGCAGTCAGTGAATCGAGCAGCAGGGATTTTCCATCGGAAACGACCCGCGGAGGCTCAGAATCTGGACGAAACCAGCTGCGCCACCTGCGTTTCCGCGGGACGCTCTTGTAACCACGGCTGAGAATCGCCACTCGTCTTCCTCCTGCCTGCAAAGCGCGGGCAAATTTCTCAACAATCGGCGTTTTACCAGTGCCGCCGACGGTAAGGTTGCCGATGCTGATCACCAAACATCCCAGCGTACGCTCGCGGAAAACTCTTTTTCGATAGAGATACAGCCGGAGTTGAACCACTCTGTCGTACACGAACGACAGCGCATGGAGGATTCCGCGCAAGAGTGAAGCGCGAACGCCATGACGTCGTTCGAGAACCACATCGATCCCGAACTCTTCTAGTTGTTCAAGCCGGCGGCCCATGACGGAATCGTGATCAGTGATCAGTGCTGGATATTTGCGCGCCGCGATTATCGGCGTGGGTGATTATCGTGCGTGCCGGCACACTCGCAGTGCGAACCATGGCGGCGGC
>JBLMXH010000033.1:0-2658 GCA_050257685.1 Nitrospirota bacterium | reverse complement strand
AGACGTCCCAGAAAATTGTGACCAAACCGAGCTCGCGCAGCACGGGGAGCAAACTCTGGATCATGCGCGCACCGCCGAATGGACCAGCGGAAACGCCGCAAACACCGACTGCTTTGTGAATGTATTCCTTCAGATTTGTGTCGAGCACGTGCTTCAACAGTCCTGGAAAACTGTGATTGTATTCGGGGACAACGAGGATCAATCCATCGGCTCGGGCCACGGTTGCCGAGAACTGACTGTCCTTCAGCGCTTCGCCGGCATCATCCATGCCGATGGGAATTTTACGAATGTCGACTAATTCCGTTTCGATATCACTCCGTTTCGACACCTCACCGAAAACAAAGTGGGCGGCCGGTTCGGTTAGGCGGCCCTGGCGCGCTGTGCCGATAACCACTGGAATAAAAACCGGACGAATAGGGTCTTGCATTGCCATGCTTCGATTTGTCGCAGGAACTGGAGAAAACTTACAAGCGCAATTTGCTGGAGACGGCTGAGATGATCGGCAGGGTCTTGATGGTCGTCCGCGTTACAGCGCATGGAGGCCCTGGTTTGTATCGCATCGTCGCTCGCCGATCCGATACGGCAACTTCTGTATAGCTGACTGTGGTTGCGTCCGGGCGATGCATGCAGACCGAAAACGGACCGCGTTTAGGCGCATGAGAACGGTGCAATTTCCGCAACCACTTCAGGCCGTAGCCGGGAGCGTCGGCCCTAGCTACAAAGGAAGCGCAGACCTTTCTACGAACGCGTTCGGCGGCGCGCTCTTCGAAGCCGGAGGAAAACCAATGCTGCCGTTGCCATTGGTGATCGTGCCTGGTCAATCGTTCCAGATTCCAACGCCATTCGGTTACGCGTGTCTTACCCGGAAAAATGGCGATCAAACGGAAGGGCCGAAATTGTCGAAGCGGTAACTTCTTTAATGCAACAGCGAGTTGAGCGGCGGTAGATTTGCCGGCCAATTCACGAACGACTATTCCGCGGCTGCGGAGTCCGTTCTTCGGCTCGCGCTCGATTCGGTGCCAGTTGATGAGTGCGAGACAAACACCGGCGTCATTCGCCGAAATCCAAGTGCCGCCGCTCGGTTCACGCGGCAAAACGGCGCGGCGTCTGCCAGACTTTGCCACGGCGGGGGCCAGAGCAGTAAAGCGGACGCGTTTTTCGTCGCGATTCATCGCGAGATAGAATCCTTGCGACCTCGGAATAAACGACACCGTACACATCAATCAGCCAACGGATACGATAGCGCATCGGCGGAATATTGCCGCCAGTTGCGCCAGAGCGTCGCCATTGACGTGCGCGCATGACCGTTCGCTCTGTTCGCTGCGCCGATGGCGAAGACCAATCTCCATTGGTGGAAAAGCGTCCGGTAGGCCGAGAAAAGTGAGTTGCGAGCGTCGTAGATACTGGTCGCCTCCGACGTGGCCCCGTTGAGCTCGACGATTTGAAAATTGCGGCCCTGTTTGAACTCCTCTTCGTTCGCGTAACGAATGTCGTATCGCCCGATGAAAAAGCCGGGCAAGCTTTGCGAAATTCGATCGATTACCCGCTCAAGAGCTTCAGTGTGAAGATGCATTCCGTCGCGAAAAATGCAGCCCTGCGCGTGATTGCCGGTTTCGACCAGTTTTAAGATCTCACCCTTTGCCAGAATCTCACTCCGACGCGATGCCAGACGCCGAATGTAAATCGGTGCCATGAGCGCTGCACGCTCGTCAGCGCGAATCAATTCTTCCACCGTATGAGTCCCGTCGCCTGTTATCACCGGAAAGATTTTCTCCGTGATGGCGAAGATGTGCCCGCGGACCTCGTTAGGGAAACGGTAGTAGAAGGTGCCGGCTTCATGCGGTCCGACGGCGTAACGTTGAAGAACGACCGGAGCCGCGACTTTTTCCAAATATTCCAATGCAGCACGCATCGATCGGATCAGTTTTACGCCGTTGCCACGCTGACCGACATCTGGTTTCAAAATGAATGGCAGCGTAATTTTGTGTTCGCGGCAAAGCTGATGCAAGGAAAGCAGCCGGTCGCTTGTAGTTCGTCCATCCACGGGGAATGCCTCAGCGATAAATTCCGGAGAAGTGCGCTGTAGTTGATCGAGGATCTCCAGCTTCGATTCGCCAATGAATCCGCCAGACGCGATCCCGGGATTCGCACAGGTGGGCACACAAAGGCCGCGATAGCGAATCGCCAGCGATGCGTAGTAGACACCTACCGGAATGTAGAACAGCCAGGCCGGCCAAAACTCCCAGCGTTTCCAACGCCTCACCCACACAGGTGCCCGAATGATTCTCTTCAACAGGAGCACGCCGCCGCCGAGAAAAAGTGCAGTGAAAACGGCTCCGGCGATCTTGCCCTGTAGGAACGACAACCCAATCAACGTCTGCGAACCGAGCAGCTTTGCGATTGCGAAAATGCCTCCAATCCATAAAAGCGCGGCAACTGCAGTGACAATGGCAAATTGCGCCATCGGCATTGAAAGTAATCCCGCCGCCAGATAAGTGGGTAAGCGCGTCCCTGGCACGAACCGGCTGGCCAGCAATGCGAGCGATCCGCGCTCGCTGAACTTTTGCTGACAGCGTTCGATCGCTGCATGGTCGGCAAAACGCGCGACCCATCGTGTTTGTAAAATGGGTTTACCTGCATAACGCGCAAGCGAGTAAA
>JBLMXH010000032.1:0-18727 GCA_050257685.1 Nitrospirota bacterium | reverse complement strand
AGGAGCGGTTTCACACCCCAAGGTGTATTATGCCGCAACTCTGCCAGGCATGCAGGGGGTGATTGTTGCCTTTATCGCTGAATTTGGGATCGCGTTTGTGCTGATGTCGGTAGTGCTGCGGGTCAGCAACACGCCTCGCGTCGCGCGTTACACCGGGCTTTTTGCCGGCGCGCTCGTTGCGACCTACATCACTTTCGAATCGCCACTATCAGGAATGAGTATGAACCCGGCCCGCACGTTCGGCTCCGCGTTCATAGGACACATTTGGACGGGGCTTTGGATTTATTTCACTGCACCCGTCATTGCGATGCAGCTCGCCGGTTTCTTGTATGTTCGATCAAAGCGCACTGTTTATTGCGCCAAATACCATCATCACAACAATGAGCGCTGCATTTTTAATTGCCGCTTTCCTGAATTGGTGGAGCGAGAGCAGGCGCGGAAACAAGCGCGCGAATCCGCAACATTCCGGGGAGCACAGGCCCCTGGCCTGTAGGTCTCGGCAGCTTGCCTAGATCAGAACCGCAACACAGCTTTCTGCGTGCAAAAATGTTGCCGGCAGACTGCCGGCAACCGCAGGCTGGCGGCCTGCGCTTCCCGGCAAGTCTTGGAAGCGCGTAAGGAATTCTCCTCGTTTGCGACCAACCAATGATGCGATCAGCCCGGGTTTTCGTTACACTTTTTAGTCTCGTTTCTTGCGCGTTAGTGGTCGCGCAATCTCCGCAAGTCACCGTCGAGTCAGTCGGCATGACAGTGAGCGACATGGATCGCGCAGTGGAATTTTATTCTGCGCTTACCTTTAAGAAGGTTTCGGACGTCGAAGTCCTCGGCGATGAGTTCGAACATTTAGAAGGCGTGTTTGGCGCGCGGATGCGGATCGTGCGGATGAAGTTAGGAAATGAATTTCTCGATCTGACGCAGTATCTAGCACCGCCCGGCCGCCCGATTCCCGCGGATTCACGAAGCAACGATTTGTGGTTTCAGCATATTGCCATCGTTGTTCGCGACATGGACGAGGCGTTTCAACGACTACGCGCTCTGAAGGTTCAGTTCGTCTCTACCGGCCCACAAACGTTACCGCCATCAATCAAAGCCGCTGCCGGAATCAAAGCATTCTATTTTCGCGATCCCGATCAGCACAATCTGGAGATCATTTATTTCCCGCCGGCCAAAGGTGATCCGCGATGGCAGGAGAAAACAGATCACCTATTTCTCGGCATCGACCATACCGCGATCGGAATCTCCAACACGGACACAAGTCTCAAGTTTTATCAACGCTTGCTTGGGCTGCACAAAGCGGGCGAGAGCGAAAATTTCGGGCCTGAACAAGAGCATTTGAATCAGGTGTTCGGCGCACATCTACACATTACCGGAATGCGATCTGATAGCGGACCAGGCGTTGAATTCCTCGAATATCTTACCCCGACAGACGGGCGGCCTCGTCCAGCAGATGTTCGTGCGAACGATATCGTTCATTGGCAAACAATGATCCAAGTGGACGACGTTGATGTTGTTGCGAAGAAAATTCGCGACGCAGGCGTTCAGTTTATTTCACCAGGGGTTGTGACAATGCCAAAGGATGCCGGATTTTCGAAAGGCGTGGTCGTCAGCGATCCTGATGGACATAGCGTGCTGCTAGTCGAAAAATGAATAGACCAATTTTGCTCATAGGGCCCGGATGAAAGAAATGTTTTTCTCCAACCCATACTAATGCGTCTTTACGAAACCCATTTACCGGTCGCAAACACTGAGATCGCGAAAGACTTCTACACCACGATTGTAGGATTGCCTTTCGCCTATCGTGATCCCACACGCGACATCATCTTTCTATGGGCAGCATCAAAGGAGCAAGGGATGATCGGCTTATGGGGACCAGGTACCGCCTACGGACCGGGAACTGGAACTGCACGAAAATCCCACCTCGCTTTCGCCGTCTCTTTCGATCAATTGGTCGCCGCCATCAAAAGGCTAAATGACGGCGGAGTTGAAACGTTCGGTTTCGGCGGCCATCAAACAAATGAGCCGACGGTGATCGGGTGGATGCCGTCTGCGCAGATTTACTTTCGGGATCCTGATGGGCACATAGTCGAATTCATAAGCATTTTGCCAGATCGGCCGGACTCCGCATTCATCGGCACTTATTCTGACTGGAAGAGGTTGACGACGAGATCTAGCGACAATCAAATCTGAACACCTCGCTGATCGCGCTAGGCGGTTGGGAAATTTTCTACCGATCGATGCTCCGCCTAACAAGATCGAACTGAGCCACCGCTGATGGGGGCGAGCTTGGGAGACTCTGAGAACTGTTTGATGAAATTAAGTGTTCGCATCGCGACCGCCAGCGGTTGCGGCCAGTGATTGGTTAGGCCTGTTCGTGGTTAGTCAACCATCACCGGACTACGTCGCAACCTCGCCGTCAACCACGCGTAGGACAACCTTACCGCGGACAGGCTTGTACTGATACGCCTGCCGCGCCTCCGCGAGCGGGAACACTGCGCCAATGACCGGGCGGAGCGCGCCCTCATCGATCAACCGCGCGATTTCCATCAGTTGCGTCCGGCTCGGCTCCACGATGAAGTACGCGGCACGGATGCGCTCGTCGGTTGTCTGTTCCCCTGAAGCGGCGACGGTGACCAGCCTGCCGCCGGGCTTGAGCACGCCCCAGGACCTCTCCAGCGTTTCCCCGCCGACCGTGTCGAAGACCACGTCCATGTCCGGGACCAAGTCCTCGAACCGCTCGGCCCGGTAGTCGATCACCTCGTCGGCCCCAAGGCTGCGCACGAAATCGAGGTTGGCTGCCGACGCGGTCCCTGTCACGCGTGCGCCGCGCCAGCGGGCGAGTTGTACGGCAAAAGTGCCGACGCCTCCGGCCGCGCCGTGGATCAGCACCTGCTGGCCCGCGGCGAGACCGGCACGCTCGAACAATCCCTGCCACACGGTCAGGGCGGAAATCGGTGTGGCTGCTGCGGAAATGTGATCGACGCCGGCCGGTTTGGGGGCGATATCGGCGACGCGGGCCACGCAGTATTCGGCCGAGGCGCCGTCCCGGTACCAGTCATTGAGCCCGTATACGAAGTCCCCCACGCTCACGTCCCGTGCTCCGGTCCCCAAGGCGGCGATCTCGCCGGAAAATTCGTGTCCCGGGATGACCGGGAACGAGCGCGGCTCTCCCGCCCGTGTGGTCCAGGTCGGGATCCATGAGAGTTCCGTCTGGATGACGCCGGCAGCGTGGACCCGCACGACGATCTCCCCCTCGCCCGGCGCCGGCATCGTCGCCGGCCCGTACACCAGCGCCTCCGGACCACCCCGCGTGTTGAAGTAGACCGCGTTCATCTAACCTTTGGCAATCTCGGCCGCATAACTCGAGTTAGACTGCAACTTGCAATCTATTTCTTCCTTCATCGAGGGAAGTGTCCGCTAAAAGGCTGTAGAATGACAAGCCCTTCACGAGCCATAGTTTCTTATCTCACCTTTAACTGGCGACGAGCGTTTCGCGCCCAAAACGCAGCACGCGAGCCATCCAGACGAGCTCATTGAGAAATTTGTCTAACCGGCCGGCATAAGCCGGATCAGTAATATTGCCCGTGATCGAATCAAAAAGTTTTCCAACGTTGCCGAAATAGACGTCCGAAAAAATCGTGACCATGCCGAGCTCACGCAGCACCGGCAGGAAATTCTGAATCATGCGCGCGCCGCCAAACGGCCCGGCGGAGACGCCGCAAACACCGGCGGCCTTGTGGATGTATTCCTTCAGGTTCGTGTCGAGCACATGTTTCAACAGACCCGGGAAACTGTGGTTGTACTCAGGGACGATGAAGATCAGCGCATCGGCGTCGTTCACGGTGTTTGAAAACTCGGGATCTTTGATTGCTTCGCCAGCATCGTCCATAGCAAGTCGAATGTTGCGGATGTCGATCAAGTCGGTCCGCATGTCAGGCCGTTTGGCGACATGATCGACAACAAAATGCGCGGCATATTCACTGGCCCGGCCCTGACGCGATGTTCCCAGGATTACCGGAGCAAAAATCGGTCGATTAACATCTGGCGGTTCCATCATCGATTCGTCGCGCGACTGCGCAAAAGCTTACAAGTTTTGCTCATCGTCGCTCTTCGCGAGCACAGCGGGCCGTCTTTGTAGCGCATGACGACTGATCGCGGGCTGACGGCGACCTCGGTGTAGCTGACTGTCGCCGCATCATGCCGATGCATGCAGATCGAAAAAGCGCCTCGCTTCGGCGCATGCGAACCGTGCAATCGCCGCAGCCATTGCAGGCTGTAGCCGGCGGCGTTGACGCCGGCTCTCCCGCTGCGGCGCGATGTGTCGTGCCTGCCGGGGTCACCGCCCCCGGCTACAAATGAAGCACAAACCTTTGCCCGAACGCGCTCGGCGCCATCCTCGTCGAAACCAGACGAAAACCAGTGTTGCCGTAGCCATTCGTGATTACGAATGGCCAGCCGTCGAAGGTCCCAACGCCATTCAATCACCCGGTTCTCGGCCGGCACTATCGCAATCAGTCGGAACGGGCGCAGCTTTCGAACTGGCAACTTCTTCAATGACGCCGCGATTTCAGAGGCGGTCGATTTTCCCGCTAATTCCTCTACCACTAATCCCCGGCTGAGCGGCTCGGCCTTTGGCTGGCGTTCGATTCGATGCCAGTTGATCAGCGCCAGGCATACGCCGGAATCATTGGCAGAAATCCACGTGCCGCCGGTTGGCTCGCGTGGAAAAATTGCCCGGTGACTTTCAAGCTCGATAACATCCGGCGGCAAAGCGGCAAACCGATCCCGTTTTTCATCGCGATTCATTGCGAGATAAAATCCTCCTGAACCCGGAACAAATGAAACCGTGCACATTTAATCCGCCAATGGATATGATGTCGCGGCAGCTGAATATTGACGCCAGTTATGCCAGAGCGACGCAAGTGACGAAGGCGCATGACCCCTCGCCTTGTTTATCGCCCCAATTGCGAAGACAAGGCTCCATTGCCGAAACAGTGTCCGATAGGCTGAGAAGATTGAATTCCGCGCATCATAGATGCTGGTTGCCTCCGACGTGGCCCCATTGAGCTCGACGATTTGGAAATTGCGGCCTGCTTTGAAGTTTTCCTCGTTCTCATAACGGATGTCATAGCGCCCGATGAAGAACCCGTTGAGCCCTTGCGAAATCCCGTCGAATACGCGCTCCATTCTATCCCTGTGCAGATGCATCCCATCCCGAAAGATACAGCCCTGCGCGTGATTACCGGTTTCCACCAATTTCAGGATCTCGCCCGGCCCCAAAATTTCATCTCTACGTGAAGCGAAACGACGCAGGTAAATCGGCGCCACGAGTGCTGCACGGTCATCGGCGCGGATCAATTCTTCAACTGTATGAATCCCGTCGCCTCTGATTGTCGGAAAGATTTTCTCCGTGATCGCGAAGATGCGTCCCCGAGGCTCGTTCGGAAACCGGTAGTAGAAGACACCAGCTTCACACGGACCGGCAACATAACGCTGGACAATCACAGGAGCATCGACCGTTCCGAGATACTCAAGCGCACTGCGCATCGATCGGCACAGCCTTACGCCGTTGCCACGCTGGCCAACATCTGGTTTCAAAATGAAAGGCAGCGTGATTTCATGCTTACGGCAAAGTCGGTCCAAACAAAGCAGACGGTCACTGGTCGTTTGCCCCTCAACGAGGAATGCGTCAGCCGTGAATTGCGGAGCTGTGCGGCGAAGTTCATCGAGAATTTCTAGCTTGGATTCGCCGATAAATCCGCCGGCCACAATTCCAGGATTTGCTGAAGTCGGCACGCTCAGACCGCGGTGGCGAATCGCCAGCCATGCATAATAAACACCTACAGGGATGTAAAACAGCCACGCTGGCCAAAACTCCCAGCGAGTCCAACGTCGAACGAAGATATACGCTTGGCGTTTTGGAGTGCGCCAGTGCTCTGGCGCTTTCAGAGAGAGCGGAACGAACGAGGTCGCGTTCGAGGCAGGACTCGGTAGCGCGAAAGAAAAGCGGCGCAGCAGCGCCGCACTCCAAAACGCAAGCGTGCGACCAGATATCTTGAAAACGCCGAGCACCAAAAACGCAACGAGGGCGATGAGAACGGCAATTGCTACCTTATTTTGAACGAAGCCGAACCATCCCAGAGCGCGGATGCCGAGCAGCTTTACGATCGCGAAAATGCCTCCAATCCACAGAAGCGCACCGAAGGCTGTGACTGCCGCAAATTGAGTGACAGGCATTGAGAGCAGTCCGGCCGCAACATAAGTCGGTAAGCGCGTGCCTGGTACGAACCTACTGGCGAGCAACGCAAGCGGAGCGTGATTGTTGAACTTAATCTGAGACCGCTCAATTGCTGCCGAGTCGGCAAATCGCGCGATCCACCGGCTTTTTAAGATTGGCTTCCCGAAACAACGCGCGAGCGAGTACAAGCCTAAGTCGCCTAGCCAAATGCCAGCAAAACAGGCGACAAATCCGAGTTGCCAGGTGATAGGTCCACCAAAAACTGACAACGCGGACGAGATTGTTGCCGCGTCTTCCGAAATAAAGCTAAGCAAAATAATTGCGGTCGAAGCGAGGAGCGCCTGTGCAATCATGGAACAAACTCCTCAATTGTTGTCATTCTGAGCGGGCGAAGCTGCAACGCAGCGGACGAAGCCCGCGAGGCCAGGCTTTCCATCTCTGTTCATTTCAGAAATGGCGAAGCCATAAACTGAGATGTTCGCGAAGCCTGTCCTGAGCGAAGTCGAAGGGCTCAACATGACAGCGGTATGTGGATGTTAGGTTTCGACGTGTCACGCGGCTTTGGGTTGTTCGGCGTGATATTTCAAAGTTGAAGGCGCAACGCCGAATCCTGTAGGTACCGGCACTTCAAGAATGCGGCACATGACCGCGATCAATGCGTAGTGATGGATCGCGTGCGCCACTGCATACATCAATTCGCGGCCAACTGTTGATCCGATCGATGGAGCCGAATCAAGCTCATAGTTCACTTTGCTTCGCACGTTGATCGGGCAATCAAGAAACGACGTCGGGATTGAGGCGAAACTACGGACGATTCGGCCAGTTTCGGCGAGAGCAAAATTGCGATCCTTTTCGATCCGCGGATTTCGCTCCCGATGATCGTAATCGATCTCAGCGGCATCCAATCCTTGTAGGAAACTTTGGAAATGATCGAGACAGTGCCGGTAATGCTCACCCACTGTTGAACCGAAGACGCTCGGCAGTTTTCGCGTATATTCTCTGTCGCCTAACGAATGAAGAAGCGATTCGCCCTGCCGCAAAACTTCCGCGATCGCCACCTGTAAAGGAGATTGTTTCACAGGTAACCTCCAAGAATAGGAACACGGCGCCGCTGCAAGAACAGCAATACGGCACAACAAGCTGCGACGGCGAGCGCCAAGCCGAACAACAACCCTCCATCGTTCATCACAACGAGGCCGAGCACGGTCAGATGGCTGAAAATCGCGCCAGCCATGATCGCAAGAGCAAGACCAGCGCCCAACCAGGTCGTCGCTGGAATCAGGATCAGAATTGCCGCGACGAGTTCAGCAAAGCCTGAGCCGATTCGACCCCACGGCTCCAGTCCCACTTTTGTGAAAATGTAAACGGATTCGGGTGCAGCCGTGAATTTGAAAAACAGTGTTTGCAGCAGAATTACCGCAGCCGCGACGCGGCAAGTCCAGGCGATGATGGTACAGGTTTTCATAACATTTGGTCATTCGTCGCGCGAGCTGCGCGATCCTTACACTAGTTCTCTCGCCCAAGTGCTGAGAGTAACTCTCCTCGTTGCCACATCCGACTGCTGTGGTTTATGTCTTTGTCCTGCAATCGATCATGCGTCTTGCCATTGCTCGTGCAATATCCATTGTTGGACATCCAGTCGTAATTGTGCCGGCCGCCGTGTTGATCGTGGCATCAACACGAGGAGCGTCACTCCGACAGCTGTGGCTTGTTGGCGCAGCATTCGCAACGACTGGAGGCGTCGTCATTGGATTCAGCTGGTTCCAGGTACGATCGGGTCGTTGGTCACATGTAGATGCGAGTGCTCGAAGTGAGCGCTATTTGCTCAATATCTTGTTGGCCACAATCTGTGCCTCAGTTGCGCCGATGCTTTGGTTTGTGACGCGCAAACTGTCCTTGGCGCTCGGGTTTGCCTTAGCGGCAGCACTTGTAGTCATGGCGCTGCTCCTCATGAAATGGGTGAACGCGTCTCTTCACGTCGCCTTCGCTGCGTTCGCAACAGTGTTTCTCTGGCCGAACAGACTCGCCGTCGCTGCCGGCGTGCTATTTATAGCGGCGTTGGTATGGTCGCGTCTCGTCCTAGGCCGCCATGTCGCAGCAGATATCGCGACCGGGTTGCTGCTCGGTGCCGCAGCCGGTAGCGCATACCACATGCTGGTCGTTTAACAATCCAATTCAGCAACTGCCGAGCGGCCAAACGCCTCTACATAAGATCCGACACTATTGTCGCATCGCGGCTTTCATTCGCTCCTTTTCATCCGTGGTTAATGATGCGTCCGAGATTTCGCCGATTTTGTTCGGAAACTCTCGTGACACTTGGCGAATATATTTCAGCTGCTTCATGTACCGCTCACAGAAGGAACACATCAGATAATGGATCCGGAGCTTAAACCGCATCATCAAAGACAATCGTTTCTCCATCCCGAGCGATAAAATCCGAACGACTTCGGGGCAGGTCGGAGTGAACCGGCAGATCAACAGCACGATCTGCAGTTGCAACCAGTTTCGATGTTCCTGAAGCCTCGAAGTATCGTCAGGTGGTCGGGGATTAGGCATCCATTCAGAAAGCGGCTTTAGCTTATTAATGTTGCACCTCCGGGTTCTCAAACCAGTTCATTGCAAGGCATTCGCGCAGCGCCATGCGCGCACGATGCAGCATGACCCATAAATTGCTCTCCGAGATCATAAGCGTGGCGCAGACCTCCTTGCTATCAACTTCGTCCATCTCGCGCATCATGAATACAGC
Organism: Nitrospirota bacterium; assembly: GCA_050257685.1. Taxonomy (GTDB): domain Bacteria; phylum Verrucomicrobiota; class Verrucomicrobiia; order Chthoniobacterales; family UBA10450; genus Udaeobacter. The sequence goes on along the minus strand of JBLMXH010000032.1, from coordinate 9,746 downwards.
AGCGACCCGTTCCGGTAATTTTCCCAGGCAATCACGCATTGTTTTCCAAAATTCGTCGCGATGCATGACTTCGTCGGCTTCCGGTTTCCATTCCTTTGGGCCGTTCATGTGCACCCAGTAGCCTTCAGGCACGAATTTCTCTGTGCATTCGTCCGACAGAAATTCCAAGTCGGTGAATGAGGTCTCACGTCCCCGCTTGCGGTAGTAATCACAGATCTTGTGTTTCAAGATGCCGCACAGCCAACTGCGCACTGTCGAACCGCCGCGAAAACGGTCCTGAGTGCGCACAGCGGCAAGGAATGTCTCCTGGACAAGATCCTGGGCGACCTCTGGCTTGCGTACACGCTCAAGGGCATAGCGGTAGAGAACGTCTCCGTGCTCATCGACCCAACGCGACGGGTCATTTGCCGCGGTCGCGGTCAACTCCGGCTGGACATCTGGCCTGCTAAGGCCGCCAGCAGTAGCCCCGGGGTGAGATGACATGCCGGCGAATTAAGCAAATGGCACTGAATTGTGAAGAACAAAAGCGATCTTCCCAAGACACCACAAGGACGCGGTCGGGTAGCGCATGCGTCTCGGGTGCTGGCAAGCGCGTCCTCGCGATTGCGAATTTTTCCAAAACTATCCGTGCGAGACATGCGCAGATCGAAGTCTAAGGAAAGCTTGTTTCGGCGCGACGCCGAAACCAACACGCGGGACGCGTGTGCTAGCCAGAGCTGGCGGCGTGAGTGTAAGGACGGTTCTGCTGCTGCGACTAACAGAGCAAATGAAACGAATGATTCTGCTCATAATTGCGCTGTCGTTGTCACTCGCCGCTGTAGCGAAGCCGGAGCTGCCCGTGAAAAAAGTGCTCACGCTGGATGCTGCAAAGAAAATCGCGTCAGCAGCGGAGGTCGAGGCGAAAAAGCGTGGCGCCACCGTTGTCATTGTCGTTGTGGATGACGGCGGTCATCTGCTGTTACTGGAGCGACTCGACGATACGCAGGTTGCAAGTGTAGAGGTTGGCATTGGCAAAGCGCGAACCGCGGCGATTTTCCGACGGCCTAGCAAAGTATTTGAAGATCAAGTGCGTGACGGCCGCGTAGCTGCGCTGGCTTTGCCCGGAGCAACACCATTGCAAGGTGGTGTTCCCATAGTTCACGAGGGAAAAGTGATCGGGGCGATCGGGGTAAGCGGTAACACTCCACAGGAAGATGAGGACATTGCCAAGGCAGGAGCTGCAAACGCTGCGGCGGCCATTGCGGAGTGACGCTGTAGCCGGCGGCATTGACCCCGGCAGTTCAGCAGCGGTCCAAAATGGATCAACCGGCGTCATCGCCGCCGGCTACAGTTTTGTTTCGCGGCTTTGCATCATACCGAAAACTTGTTCTCCCCGAGAAATACATATTCGGCGCCCGGGTTGGACTGAGTTGTTCTTTGATTTGGTGTTCGCGGCGGCCATCGCCCAATTGAGCGCGCCGCTTGATCACGATTATTCGGTTTACGGTATCGGGCGCTTCGCGTTCTGGCTCGCGTTGGTTTTCCTTGCCTGGTTTGGTTACACAAGTTTTTCAACCCAATTTGGCGTCGACGACGTCGTGGAGCGCGTGCTGATTGTCGCCCAGGTATTTCTGGTGGCGGTGATGGCTGCGAACGCCACCGATGCCCTCAACAGCAGAGACGCAGCTGGATTCGGGGCAGCATATGGAGGCGTTCGCGCGATTCTGGCTGTCCAATACGCGCGAGTCCTGCGCTCTCCGAATGCTGAACGATTCGTGAAACGACGCATCGGTGGACTGCTGCTCTCCGCCGTTCTTTGGACCGTTTCAGCGTTGTTTCCCGTGCCCGAACGCTACATCGGATGGACGCTTGCTCTGTTGGTCGATATCGATAATTCCTGGCCCGCATCGCGCACGACCGCCGTGTCACCGCCGGGCGCAACGCATTTCCCGGAACGGTTCGGGCTACTCACAATCATCTTGTTAGGCGAATTTGTCGCTTCTGTCATGCGCGGCATCGAAAGCCAAATGGGCTGGAGTTTCCTCGCTGCCTCGGCTGCTGTGTTGAGTCTTGGGTTAGGTTTTGCAATTTGGTCCTGTTACTCCGACGGCGCGATGGGATGGGAAGCGCGGCACGTGCGCAGCTATAGGGATGTCGTGCGATTGCGCGGATGGATAGCGCTTCACTTCGGCTTGTTCCTCGGAATCGGGGTGCTGGGGGTCGGCCTTCGCCGCGCGATCGCCTTGCCGGCCGGCGGGCACTTTAGTGCGACCGAGCAATGGAATATCTGCTCCGCAACTGCCGGCATCATTCTCGTCCTTATCGGAATTGCACTGACATCAGAGCATCACTCCCGGTCGCGACGCACATGGGTGTGGGTCGCGCAGCTAGTCCTCGTCATTTGTGTGCTCGCGCTGTCGCCTTTCTATTCACGGATCATTGCGACCGCGCTGCTGGCGATCTTACTTTTGTGCATTCTCATCCAGACGGCTTTGCTTATAACCAATCGTCGTTTTGTAGAATGACATCGGCTGCTCTTTGCGGATCGTCGCGGTCGAGATGGATTCGCTGCGCCGGGAAGTAAATGGTCTCAAACGCATTTTGGGTCTCCACTGGAGCAAGTCCTTCCTGGCCGCGTGCAATTGCGCGTTTCAACGCGATTTGAAATGAACATTCAATCCAGATTTTGAAGTCGAAATGCTCGCGGTAGCCGAGCTTGAACAGAAAAATTCCCTCGAGCAGAACGACGTCAATGTTCTGGAAAACGTAGCGATGTTTGCGATGAACGGTTGCTTTCGCATCGCCGCAATCGGCGAGGATATCGATCTCGCAGTAGTCGCGTAAAGGAATTATCAGCCGCTTAAACATCTGGTCGAAGCGGATCGCGTGTTCGTAAAAATGTTCCGCGTGGTTCCGCGGGTTGAAGCAAACGTTCGGCACATCCAACCAATCATCAGCTGATATGACCGCCACATTCAGTGATTCTGCGCGCAGGGCGTTCGCCAATTTTGCAGCAGCAAATCCTTTGCCGCTGCCATCGATCCCCGAGATGCCGACGAGCACGGCACGATTAGGCACATCGCCGTCGCGTTTTCTTGCAATCGCCTCCACAAGTTTCCTTGACGGAACGACTGAAGAGTTGCCGTCCGATTCACTGATGCGCTTGTGCGTTCTTTGTTGTGACATCATCCTCATGAAACGTGAGCGCGACAGCATTCATGCAGTAACGCAACCCAGTCGGGGGCGGTCCGTCCTTGAAGACATGTCCCAGATGCGAGCCACAGCGCGCGCACGAAATTTCCCTACCGAAAATCGCCGAGACCACATTGTTTTCGTGCACAGCTGCTGCGCGAATCGGCTGCCAGAAGCTTGGCCAGCCGGTGCCGGAATCGAATTTTGTGTCAGCGCTGTAAAGAGGATTGCCGCAGGCAGAACACACATAGACTCCGTTGCGGTGGGCTACCTCGTTGCCGTCGAAAGACGGCGGCTCCGTGCCAGCCAGTCGCATCACATAAAACTGCCGCAGTGACATGAGTACCCGCCATTCTCCGTTCGTGAGGCGTACCTGTTGATCAAGGGGAATAGCGTCGAGCTTCGCGCGAATCTGACTTGCGTTCAGATTGTTCGACGAGTGCGCGCGTGAGCACGCAACGAGCGCTGCGCAAATCACCGGACCTATCAAAATTCGGATGATGCGGCCCATAAAATCACCGTTGCAGCCAACCGCCAGTCGCTTGGATGGGCCTCCCTTCTTCCGTGATCCACGCCGCGACCGCGGCGGGTTTGTCTGTGCTCCATTGCATTGGAATCGAAGTCGATCCGATCCAACGGTTCGATTCGTTGGTCGCGTTGATCGTGACCAGATCGAGAACGACGAAATCGTGTCGCAATTTGCGACCGCTGTTCTCGCCCCGTTTCACGTCCGACTCGAGCTCGTTCCCCAGCAGTGCGACATTGAAGGCTAACGCGCGCGGTCTCGCTGTATCCGGAACAAAGGTCGTCGTCACTTTTCCATTGTTAGCTAACGAGACACGCAGCACGCCAACCCTGGTTGAGATTGTCGGCACCGCGCTGTCCGCGAACCAGCCTCGCCATTCCTTCCCGTTGACGACAAAACCCGGAGTGTAGACCGAATCGCCGCCCCAGCCGGCCGCGTAACGCTGTTGTCTCGACGTGAATTCGGGCTTGGCAAAGCGATCGCGCCACCCGAGGCGGTCCCAGTAATCGACATGAAACGCGACCGGTACAATCCTCTTCCACAGCTCTTGTTTCGATTTAAGCGCGGTCAGCCATTTTTCGGCTGGGGGACAACTGCTACACCCCTCGGAAGTGAAGAGTTCGATCAGTGTGCTTTGCGTGTCGCCGCTCTCAAACGTTGTAGCCGGGGGCGTTGACCCCGGCTGCTCGGCTAAAGCGGGTAATGTCATTACACCAAAGGCAAGCGCTACCAACCGTGCACCGATATTCATATTTGGCATTCAAATAGACCGGGGTGACCGCCCCGGCTACGGCTTAGGCAAGCGCGGCCATCATCTTTTCGTCTGATCGTTCGGAACCCATTCGCTCCAGCAAATGATCACCTACTCGCAGTGCGTTAGCCATGATTGTGAGCGCGGGGTTCACCGCCCCACTTGAGCAAAAGAAGCTAGCATCGACAACATACAGGTTATCGAGCTCGTGCGCTTTGCAGTTCCGATCCAGTGCACTGGTTTTTGAATTGTCTCCAAAACGGACCGTCCCGTTTTGGTGCGCAACTCCGGCAAGCGGAATACGCTGACCCAAAAACAGGTTCCGGGCAACCAGACCTTCGTGGCATTCGTGGCCGTGAATTGAGCATTTGGTCTGCTGCTGCATCAGGCGCTCCAGTTTTTTAATCAAACGCTTATGACCCTCTTCATTATTTGGCTTGTACTGCAACACGATCTCACCCTCGCGATTGATCGTTACGCGATTATTCGGGTCGGGCAGATCCTCCGACGTTAGCCAGAAATCGAGTGAATGTTTGCCCATCAAATCGAGCGTCCATTTCGGTGCGACCTTTGGCGCACCCGCTTTAAGCGTGTCGCCATCGAGCTTGCCGACAAATGAGATGTGTCCCATTGGAAATTCCCAATCGGGCGACCGGTGATAGAAATCATTAACTGAAAGAGTCTTTTGAAACACCGTTGGATTTGGACATTTTGACAATGCCATCAGCACTGAGTTGATGTGCCCCATGTAGTGACGGCCAACAACATCGGACCCATTCGCGAGCCCATTGGGGTGTTTGTCATTTGCTGAACGCAATAAGAGTGCGGCCGAATTGATCGCGCCTGCCGAGAGGACAACGACATTTCCGCAGTAACTTTCTTTTGCGCCGTTCCGGTCCACGTGAACGCGTCTGACTTCACCGCCGGACGCGTTGGTTTCCAGGCGAGTCACTTTTGCATCAGTGACCAGGGTTACGTTTGAGTGCCTGAGTGCTGGTACAACGCAGCAGGTTTGTGCGTCAGCCTTCGCGTTGAGCAAACACGGATAGCCATCGCAGGTGTTGCATCGGATGCATGGGCTGTTTTGTCGATTCCGTTCATCCAGCATCACTCCAAGCGGGGTGTGAAACGGATTCAACCCCAGGCGCGCGAAATCATCGCTTAACTGTTGAATGCGCGGCTCGTGGCTGATCGCGGGATACGGAAACGCACCACTGCGGTTCGGCTCGGTGGGATCTTCGCCACTCTCACCATGAACATGATAAATGCGTTCCGCTTCGGCGTAGTACGGCTCCAATTCGTCATACGAAATTGGCCAGGCCGGCGAGATTCCGTCGAAATGCTTTATCTCTCCAAAATCTTCTTCGCGGAGCCGGAACAGCGCCGCCCCATAAAATTTAGTGTTCCCGCCGACATAATAATTGGTGTGAGGATGCAGTTCGGTGCCGTCTACGTTGCGCCACAGTTCCTTTGTGTTGTATCGGCCCCGCGCGTTCACCTCGAGCGAATTCCAGTTTTCCTTCTCGCGAATAACGAAAGGTCCTCGTTCGAGTAGTAGAATCTTCTTGCCGCTCGGAGCGAGATGGTATGCCAAAGTGCCGCCACCTGCGCCCGAACCGATGATGATGAAATCGTAATCGCTCCCGTTCTTCATACCAATTGGTCGGCTTACCGCAAAAGTCCTTACTCAAAAATTTCGTGGGGGCACATGTAAGGAATCGTCTTCTCGCGCGACGAATAGAAAACAGCTCGGGACTGGTGATGCCGGTCGGGGCATCGGAAGAACATTTCTATCAACTCAAGTGAGTGAACGAAAACAAAATCATGCCGTCGACTGGGTTCTCATACCGCTTCGGCTGGTTCTTGGTTGTGGCTTCATCGTACACGGCTGGGCAAAATGGAGTCGCGGTCCAGCGGGCTTTGCCCGCCTGCTTGAACAAATCGGCGTTCCTTTTCCGGACGTAAGCGCATGGGTAGTCACGCTACTCGAGTTGTTTGGAGGATTCGCGATTCTGGCAGGCGCTCTCATCTTAGTCGTGAGCATTCCACTCATCGTTTCGCTACTTGTCGCGATGTTTACGGTTCATCTGAAGTACGGCTTCAGCTCAATCAACACGATCGGCCTAACACCCTCGGGTCCGGTCTTTGGTCCACCCGGTTTCGAAGTCGATCTTTTGTACATCGCGGGATTGCTCGTTCTACTCGTGAATGGCCCAGGCAAGTTCTCGGTCGATTGCGCACTCGCTCGGCGAAGAAGAGTCGTTGCACCCACTGCCAGGGCGTAAAATCGCCGATTTGAAAAGGCACAGATCTCATTTGTAAGGAATCGCGCAATGTCGCGACGAATCCGCAAAACACGAAAGAGAACATTATGCCAACAATGCCACCTGAAGCCGCCAACCGTCCCAAACCCAAAGTGCCGTATTCGGAAACTAATTTCATGGATTTGCCGAGGCCGATTGTTCCGAAAACTGAAAATCGCAAGTTACTCAAAGGCCAGAAAGCGATCGTGACTGGTGCTAGCTCAGGAATCGGCCGGTCTGTCGCCCTTGCTCTCGGACATGCCGGCGCATCGGTCTGCGTCAATTACGTCGCCGGGGAGAACAAAGCGCAGGCGATGGTCGACGAACTGCGCGGTCATGGCCACACCGCGTTTTCGTTTCGCGCCGATGTTTCAAGTGAAACGGAAGTCGCCGCAATGTTCGAGGCTGTGCGCGACGAGTTTGGTACCGTGGACATCCTCGTCAACAACGCTGGCCTCCAATCGGACGCGTCTTTCGATCAGATGACCTTGGCGCAATGGAACAAAGTGATCGGTGTCAATCTCACCGGTCAATTTCTGTGCGCACGCGAAGCGGTTCGTGAATTCAAGCGCCGCGGCGTGCGTCCGCAAATTTCATGTTGTGCTGGGAAGATTATTTGCATCAGCTCAGTCCACGAAGTGATCCCCTGGGCTGGTCACGTTAATTACGCTGCATCGAAAGGCGGCGTGATGCTGATGATGAAAAGCATCGCCCAGGAAGTCGCGCCCTATCGCATCCGTGTGAATTCGATCGCACCAGGCGCGATCCGGACACCAATTAACATGCAAGCTTGGGACACGCCCGAGCATTATAGCGAATTACTCAAACTGATTCCGTATAAGCGCATTGGGGAACCTGAAGAAATTGGGCGTGCCGCAGTCTGGCTGGCGAGCGACGAGTCCGATTACATCCAAGGTACAACGCTGTTCGTCGATGGCGGCATGACGCTTTATCCGGGCTTCGAGACAGGAGGTTAAAATGCTCACAATCGCAATTTTGTCCGCTTTGGTGATTTTGTTATTCCGCTTCGATTCCACTGCGCCTGATGAATCCAATTGATGCAGTTGTAGCCGGGGGCGGTGACCCCGGCACCAAGGCACTCCCGGCGCTAAATCTGCCGGCGTCAACGCGGCCGGCTACAGCATGAATCCAATTGATCCTAACGCCGAGTGGCTCGAAGCGGACGGTCTCGGCGGATTCGCAAGCGGAACGGTGTCGGGAATTCGCACTCGGCGTTATCACGCGTTGCTGTTGACCGCGACTACACCGCCGTCGGGGCGAATGGTGCTGGTCAACGGTTTCGATGCTTGGGTTGAAACATCGGGTGGAACATTCCCCATCTCATCTCAGCGCTACGGGCCTGACGTAGTTCACCCAGACGGCGTTTCGCGTGTCGAATCGTTTGAACATGAACCCTGGCCGCGCTGGCGCTACAAGATCGGCGACAAGATCGTTGTCGAGCAGGAACTGTTCGTGCCGAAAGGAGAATCGGCGGTTTTCATCTCATGGCGGCTGGTGCCCCGTCATCCTGAGCGAAGCGAAGCGGAGTCGAAGGATCCCGCGGCAGTATCGAAAGGTAATTCCACGGGATCCCTCGACATTGCTCGGGATGACGCGCTGATTAAGCTCCGGGTCCACCTATTCTTCTCCGGTCGCGATTTCCATTCCACGCACCATGAGAATGGCGCGTTCAAATTCAGTGCGGAACAAAACGCCGAACGCGTAACGTTTCAATCTTACAACGGAGTTCCGCCCGTCATCGCGTACTCGAACGGCGTCTACACGCACGACCCGACATGGTATCGAAATTTTCTGTACTCCGAGGAACTCGCTCGCGGCTTGGATGCCGCTGAAGACCTGGCCTCGCCAGGCGTGTTCCAGTTTTCGCTTTCTGAAAAACCGGCGGTGCTGATGTTCGGCGCTGTAGCGGGGGGCGATGACCCCGGCTCTTCGAAGCAATCGGCGTCAACGCTGCGGGCTACAGAATCCATCGAAGCGCGTCTTGCCCAGGTCAGAACAATTGAGCACGCGCGCCGGAATTCTTTTTCAACACCTCTGGAGCGAGCCGCGGATGACTATCTCGTGACGCGAGGCAAAGGCAAAACTCTTATCGCCGGTTACCCATGGTTTGGCGATTGGGGCCGAGACACATTTATTGCATTGCGGGGACTTTGCATCGCAACCGGCCGTCTCGAAGAAGCGCGCGATATCTTGCTGCAATGGGCTGGAACTGTCTCAGAAGGCATGTTGCCGAATCGCTTCCCCGACCAAGGAGAACAGCCTGAGTTTAATTCTGTTGATGCGTCCCTTTGGTACATCATCGCGGTGAATGATTATCTTCTCGCCGCCAAGGAGCAACAGGCACTCACTGAGGACTGTCATACCAAAAAGCTCCACACAGCGGTCGAAGCGATTCTTACCGGTTATAGTGAAGGCACTCGCTTCGGCATTCGTGCCGATTGTGATGGCTTGCTCTCGGCGGGCGAGCGTGGTCAGCAACTCACATGGATGGATGCCCGTGTCGATGGACGCGAGATTACGCCACGTATCGGAAAGCCCGTGGAGATTCAGGCGCTTTGGCTAAACACACTGGCAATCGGGGCAAAATTTTCCACGCGTTGGGAAGCACTTTTTGAAAAAGGACGGGGAGCATTCGAAAATAAATTCTGGAACGAACATGCGGGATTTTTGGCAGACGTGATCGACTGTGATCATCATCCCGGCACAGTCGATCTGACATTTCGCCCGAACCAAATTTTCGCTGTTGGTGGCCTACCACTTACGTTATTGCCAAAAGAGAAGGGACGTCGGGTCGTTGATGCAGTCGAAATGCTTCTGCTCACCTCATTCGGTCTGCGCTCACTCGCGCCCGGCGAAACGGGCTATGCAGCTCGCTACGAAGGCGACTCGCGCACTCGAGATTCTGTTTATCACCAGGGCACAGTCTGGCCATGGTTAATCGGGCCGTTTGTTGAGGCTTGGGTGCGCGTGCACG
>JBLMXH010000031.1:0-3089 GCA_050257685.1 Nitrospirota bacterium | reverse complement strand
AAGCGCCCGAGGGCATGGTCTGGATTTCGGGCGGCGAATTCTCCATGGGCGCGGTCGTAGGCGGCGAAGGAAGTCATGTAATGCCGATGTCGTCGAATGACTCGCAGCCGGTGCATCGCGTTTACGTGGATGGTTTCTGGATGGATGCGACTCCGGTAACCAACGGGCAGTTTGAAAAGTTCGTCAAAGCCACCGGTTACGTCACTATTGCAGAACGCACGCCAACAAAAGAAGAATTCCCAACAGCACCCGAGGAGAATCTCGTGGCGGGTTCAGTTGTCTTCGCGCCAACGGATCACGAAGTTCCGCTCAACAATCATTATCAATGGTGGACATATCTCAAGGGCGCGAACTGGCGTCACCCGCTCGGTCCGGAAAGTGACATCAAAGGAAAGGAGAACTATCCGGTGGTGCAGATCGCCTACCCTGACGCCGAGGCTTATGCGAAATGGGCTGGCAAACGTCTGCCGACTGAAGCGGAGTTTGAGTTTGCGGCGCGCGGCGGTTTAGCAGGAAAGATGTACGTCTGGGGCGATGAATTTCGTCCCGGTGGGAAGTGGATGGCCAATACCTGGCAGGGAAAATTTCCAGTGAAAGATGCAGGCGAAGATGGTTTCGCCGGCATTGCCCCGGTGAAATCGTTTCCCCCAAATGGCTACGGCCTTTATGACATGGCCGGCAATGTCTGGGAATGGTGCAGCGATTGGTATCGCCCTGATTATTACACTACGCTCGCAGAAAAAGGCGGCGTGACTCGCAATCCGCAGGGGCCCGATTCGCCATTTGATCCGGCAGAGCCTAACGAAAAGAAGCGGGTCCATCGCGGCGGCTCGTTTCTTTGCAATGACCAGTATTGTTCGCGCTACATCGTCGGCACGCGCGGAAAAGGCGAACTCAACACGGGCACCAATCATCTCGGATTTCGCTGCGTGGAATCGGCTTCGCAACCAGCGGCAAAATAAGAGTCAGCCTCTTTCCGTTCAGCTGGAGAGTTTCGGTCGCACACGGGTTCAGCTAGAAGTCCTCCGGGGACGGGCACGATTGCTCATCCTTTCGGTTTTTGCTTCCATCCTCGTACGTTTGGGCTTATAAACGGGGACGTGTTGGGAAGCTCGGGGTTGAGGGTGCCCCGGCGTCGCATCACGGCGAGCGATGAAAGATCACGACGTCTCTGCAAACAGTGTGTCGTCTACGCTGCAGACACGCGGGACGGACGCGAGCGTTCAAGCCCCTGATCAATTGCATCAATATCCACGCGAACAAAGCGCCGATGAGCTATCCCCAGCGCTTGCGATGATGCATGCCACACTCGAGTCCACAACCGGCGCAATTCTTGTTACCGCCCTTCGCAGAGCGTGTAGAATGTCATGATAAAGTGTTCACTCTGCTGACCGGCACGGCGACATCCGATCAAAATTTTATCCCGATCAAACAAACATAAACTACAAACCAGAAACCCATGAAAATCCAAAGACTGAACTTAAACATCATTGTGATCCTCGCTCTTGCGGCTGCGGTGCTCTTCGTTGCAGGCTGCGCCAGCGTGGGATCGGGCAACACAACTGCTTTGCTCACCGCCGCGGGTTTCCGCGTGCGTACACCGCAAACTCCCAAGCAACAGCAACTGTATGCAGCGTTACCACCTTACCAGGTTGAACGCGCCTCGATTAAGGGAAAGGGCGTCTTTTACGTCTATAAGGACGCGAATGCAGGCGTCGCTTATGTCGGCCGGGAGCCAGAATATCAACGCTATCAGCAGCTGGCTATTCAGCAGCAGATCGCTCAGAACTATTACATGGCAGCGGAAATGGATCGTGCAGCCGCCTGGGGTTGGTACGGAGCCTGGGGTCCACGCGCGTTTTGGTGGTGAAAACCCGACACCGCAATGAAAGCTTGGGTTCGGTACCCGTTGCTCAAACCACAAAGCGAAAGCTACACAGCGCCATCACGCTCTCGCTTTAGGAAAGATTCCAAGTCGTGCGGACCAGGCTAAGAAGGAAAACATCAGCATTCCACTTCCTACAGAGAACTAGCTGCTGAACCTACTTCTAGCTTTGGAATGTGCGGGCAGCTCATTAGAGCTGTCTGCACGTTCCCAATTGAAAGGACAAGAATATCAAAATGAGGACCAGATTCACACTCATCACGCTCTTGACATTGTTGCTGGCGTGCAGTGCGACAATCGTTGGTGCCGCAGGTCCGCTTCTGTCATGGAACGATACGGAACCGAAGAAAGCCATTATCGAATTCGTCGCGAAGGTAACAAAGGAAGGTTCGCCGGATTACGTCGCGCCCGCGGAACGAATTGCCACATTCGATAACGACGGCACGCTTTGGGTTGAACAGCCGAACTACACTCAGGTGACCTTCGCCATCGACGAGGTGATCGCTCTGGCGCCGCAGCATCCGGAGTGGCGTGAGAAGGAGCCATTCAAGGCAATCCTCGCGCACGACCGCGAGGCGATGCTGAACTTCACAATCCAGGATTACGAGAAGGTCGTCGCCGTCACCCACAGCGGCATGACCGTTCAACGATTCCAGGAAATCGTTAAGAAGTGGCTGGCAGAGGCGAAGCAGCCGCGCTTCAAACGGCTTTACACCGAGTGTGTGTATGAACCGATGCTGGAGTTGATGCAATACCTACGGGATAACAAGTTCAAGGTTTACATCGTGACTGGCGGCGGACAGGAGTTCGTGCGCTCGTTTGCAGATCGGGTTTATGGGGTGCCGCCCGAGCAAGTGGTCGGCAGTATGGGCAAGGTGAAGTATGAGTATAACAAAGAAGGCACTCCCGAGCTGATCAAACTGCCTGAAGTGCTGCTGATCGACGACAAGACCGGGAAACCGGAAGGGATTAACATGATCATTGGCCGCCGCCCGCGAGCGGCATTTGGTAACTCAACTGGCGATCAGCAGATGCTCGAATACACGGGCGCTGGCGATGGCGCGAGATTGATGATGCTAGTCTATCACGACGATGCCAAACGTGAATACGCCTACGGTGCCGACTCGAAGATCGGAACATTCAGCAATGCCCTCATGGATGAGGCCAGGAAGAAAGGCTGGGTCGTCATCAGCATGAAGGACGA
>JBLMXH010000030.1:0-32038 GCA_050257685.1 Nitrospirota bacterium | reverse complement strand
TTGGTAATAGGAGGGTAAGTCAGTGCCGCCGCCACCCAGAGAAATCCGCAATGGAGAACGGGTAATGATCATTCGTGAAGCGCAAAGATGAAAGAGCTGACCAGCCTTGTCCAGCCGACCTGTATTGCTAGTTAGGGATTCTGTCCAATTGTGCTGCCTCTTGCCTCATAGAACAGGATAGGATTGAGGTGAAGGGTTCGTGATCAAAGGCCGTTGCGTCCGAACAAAGGCCAAGCGACCCGCACTCACCCGGAGGACAATTGACCGAGACGGCCCTCGTTCGGCTGCCCCGGTCGAATTTGCGCTTGTGCCGTTTACGCGTTCTGGTAAGCAGTTTGCCCTATGAAAAGTCGCCATTGCTCGCGTGCACTTGGCCTCACGCTGTTGTTCGCCAGCAGTCTGCCGTTAGCGGCCTCGGATCATTCCGATGTTCCCTCGATCAACGGCGTTGCCCGGCAGGATGCGAACCTCACCGATCTGCATGCATTTACTGTTGGCGATCATCTCGTCATCGCGCTTTCGATGAATCCCGCGATCCCGCCGAGCGCCTCCAGTTACGTCTTCCCGAGCGACATCACCTTTGAGATCAACATCGACCAAAACGCGACCGTCGATCCATCCGATCCATACGGCATGGGCGGGACGATCCTGAACCCCGACCGCATTCACGAGGATGTGACCTTTCGGATTAACTTTCGAGCCGATGGGCAGCCGCGCGTGAACACAATCGTCCGCGCGGCTCCTAACTCGTCTGTGCCGATCCTGAACTTCTTTGCCGGACTGCGGGATGATCCATTTATCCGGGGACCGCGCATCGGGCGAAACGTCGCCTCGATCGTGCTCGAGGTGCCGCTCGCCGCGGTTACACCGACGCAGAGCACGTTGCTCATCTGGGCTACTGCCGCGGGCGAAGATGCCGATTCGCCCTTTCAGGACTTGGCCGGCCGCTCACTGCGATCAATGTTTCCCGAAAACAACGCGTGTAATGTGATTCATCCACGTCTCCAACAGCGGCAATTGCACGTCCCGCCTGACGTGATTATTTACGACACCGCTCGTCCGGCAGCCTATCCGAACGGCCGTGCGCTCGCCGATGACGTTGTGGACCTGGTCGGCGATCAGCGCGTGCTGGCGAACGACTCTCCGTTCCCAAGTACGAACGACGTGCCGTTTCTGAGCACGTTCCCATATCTCGCGCCGCCTCATCCGGCGCAATGACCGCCGGTGCGATCCGGGCCGGCCTTGCGGTTCTTCTGAGTGCGGCGCTGGTTGCTTCCGCATCGGCGGGGGAACGCGCTAGCAAGAAGACCGCTGCGGAGCGGATCACGTTCTACCGGGCGCGAACTGGTGGCCCCACCACCTACCCGATCTACGCGCGACTCGGACTGGCTTATCTCGACCGTTATCGCGAAGCTGCGAAGGCGCGCGACTGGGAGGAAGCCGTCGCCGCTCTGCGGCAGTCGCTCCGGTATCAGACGAACTTCGAGGCGCTGCTCGGCCTGGCGATGACTTTGTCCGAGCGCCATCACTTCGGCGAGGCGCTGCCGTATGCGGAGGAGGCTTTGCGCGCGATGCCGTCGGATATCGAGGCAGCCGGGACACTGTTCGATGTTCATCTCGCGCTCGGCAATATTGCAGCAGCTGACGAGATTCTGCAGGAAATGCTAAGGGCGCAGCGCGGTTTTTATGCGCTTTCCCGCCTCGCCGCTTTACGTGAATACCAGGGCGATCTGCACGGCGCGCTCGAAGCCATGCGCGACGCACGTGATGCCGCAGTGCGCAGCAAGTTTTCACCAAACATCCTTGCTTGGGCGGAGGTGCGCATTGGTGCGCTTCACATCGCGAATTGCGAAAGACAGCAGGCGCGCGACGCCTACGAGCGGGCACTGCGAATCATTCCCGGCTACGCATTTGCTCGCGAACATCTCGCCGAGTGGCACGCTGCGCAGGGACACTGGCCGGAAGCCGCGCGAATGTTTCGCGAGCTCCTCAAGACGAATGCCTCGCCTGCCTACCGGCTCGCTCTGGCTGAAGCTCTTGACGCGCGCCACCAAGCCGCCGCTGCGGAACGCCAACGCACCAAAGCGCGCGAAGCGATGCTGACGGCGGAACGCGCTGGCGCGAAGGATCAATTCCGCCCGCTAGCCTTGTTCTATTTGGAAGAGGGCAATGTGGCGGAGGGCCTGCGCTTCGCGCGTCTGGATCAGGAGGTGCGGCAGGACGCGCTCGCCACTGATACCCTGGCATGGGCGTTGTTCCGTAATGGGCAAAATGCCGAGGCACAAGATTTTGCCCGGCAAGCAGTGCAATCAGGCAACAAGACTCCGGCTCTGCTCCTGCATTGCGGAATGATCCTCTGTCACGCCGGCGACCTCGCCGCCGGTCGGCCGCTGATCGAACAGGCGCTCGCATGTACGTTGGCCTTCGGTCCAGCGGAACGGAAGCTGTCTAGGGAAGGCGTCGCGTGTTCTACAGCGATTAGCGCTTCTGCCGCCGAGCGAGATGCGCAATGGAGAACGCGTGACAATGTCAACAACGCCAACTTGGAAAAATAGGCGCGGGTTGTCCAGTGCCCCGTTGGTCCGTTAGCCTCGTGACGTTCTGCCCAGAAACTGATTCCATTTCGCCTTGGTTGCCGCCGGCACGTTCATGTCTGCTTCCACCAGCCACGAGACAGTCGATAATGAGTTGATTACCACCGAGACAATAACCAGTCCTGTAAGCACATAGCGCAATTGAAACGCGATTTTGCCTTGCCTTAAAAAGATCAGAAAAGCGTAGACGAGAAATGGAAAAAGATCCGCGATGTAACGTTGGCACAATCCCATGAAAGACAGGATCCCGATGACTTGAAGCAGAAAAATCGTAGCGATTGCACGATCCACGCCATCAGCGCCTCCGGGTTGCAACAACATCCACACGCCGATCACGGCTCCGAGCAGAAGCCACGATGAGGACCACAAAAGCGAAGAGTATGTCTCTGTGAAAGGCATCACATAAAGCGTTTCGTGGCCATAATCTTGCCGGTTCGCTTTGAAAAACGGAGCCTCACGCTGCAGTCTGGGACTTCGCAAAAAGAAGTAGTCCGCAAAACTGTACGGCACACGGTCGAGACGAAAGAGCCCATGCTTCACCGCGAAATCACGTTGGACCGGATTAATGTTATACTTCATGGGCATGCCGCTGAAGTCGCCGAATCTCGCGTAGCAAAGAAACGAATAAAAAACCAGTGCAACTCCCAGCGGCAGAAGCAGCGCAGTGATGTTCCGCAACGGCTGTCGGTGGAACAAACGAATGGCAAGTAGTGGCGCAATCAGGACGAAAGGCGCGCCAAATGTTGCCCGCGAAAGTAGAGCAGCGCCGGCGCTAAACGAAAACGCAAGGAGTGACAGAGTTAACGCTCTACCTTTAGTTATTCGAGATCGGCACGCGAAATAAAGCGCAGCCACGGACCACGCGAGACCCCAGATAATTGCTTCGTCGTAGATGGATAGATTACCCAGCAACAACAGCAACGGCGAGCCAAGTGCGAACCCGATGACGCAGGCGTTACCTATCCAGTTGCGCGCGGGTGAGGACAGCGGGGACTGACGCAAAGCTGTTTGCACCAGACCGGCAAACGCAAACAGCGCGATAACTCCCGCGCAAAATCCCGAGATGCGCGACCATTTTCCGTGCCCTGGTGGATAAATGAAGTTCAGCGGAATGCGAAGAAGCGCGGGGAACGGCCCAAAGTACATGCGTACTTTGCCGTTCACGATCATCGTTTCATGTGCGATGGCGGCTGAGTCGACTCCGACATCGCCACGCAAAAAGTGTTCTCCCTGAGAATCGTAAGCACCGCCGAGAACTTCCTTGATAAAAATGTCTCCGCCTCCAGTCATCGTGAAGAACCAGAACATCACGCTAAGAACGAGAGTAACTGGCAGGAGATTTGGCGCCCGGTTAGCGTCAGTAGTCTGCACGGAAGCAAAATATGCCGAGTGCATTACCACCAGTCGAGGACGTGCCGAATTTTGCTACCTATGCCAGTCCGTGTCGTCTTTCCTGGCAACTGCAAAGAGATTCAGACCCAACTTGTGGTAGTGCAGTCGGATTTGGCTTGGTTTGAAGCCGGCATGAACGAGCATGGGCCACAAATCTCGCTTCTCGTAATACATTTTGTGATCGTCGATCTCTACTTTTGAACTGAAGCCGAATCGGAATGCGGATAGCTCGAGGAATCGTTTCCCACTCCATGTCGGCACGTTCACCAGCAGCAGGCCCGAACGCCTAAGCAACCGCCACGCAGATTGAATGACAGACTGTGGGTCAAGCAGGTGTTCCAATACGGAGATGAGCATGACGACATCCACAGATTCGCTTTCGAGGTTTGGCAGAGCTTGTTCGATTGCTCCTTGATGGAACGTGAATTTCTCGAGTGTGTGCAGCTCCGGCGCGATTCGAAAGTCGACTCCGATCCCTCTTTTCAACTTTGGTTCCAACGCAATGAGCTGCGCGGCGCGATATCCACAACCGAGTTCCAACACCTCCAGATCATTCCGGCTGGGCAGATGCTTGTGTATCGCCCGGCGAGATAGCCACACGCCGAGGCGATCGACCAGAGTTAGTCGGTGCTGTCCGTAACTTTCATGTGCACGCAGACTCACTGCCTAGAGCTAGGGATCATACGTTTTGCCATTTCTATCAACAGCGTGAAACAGAATGTCTGGAAACCCAAGATCAGTAGTAGGAGACCGAGAATCGCCGGATGCGAAATCGCTTCCAGCTTCAGGCCGAGTTTCACGTAGTGATAAGCGAGTCTGCCCAAAAGCAGGAGTCCGGTGACGCCGAGGACAGCCGACGCAATCATGCCGCGATCGTACGTAAAGATTGACTGGATTCGTTCGAGAAATCGCGGACGCAAGCCATGCATCAGACGTGCCAGAATTCCAATTTGAATTGAGCTGTAACCAAGCGTTGCGCACGTCACGCCAAGGAGCATCCAGTACAAACTGAAACCAATTTTGCCGATCCTGACCGGACCAGCCGCAAGACCGAGAGAAAGCAACAAGCCAACCAGAAAAAGTGCAATCCCGGGCACGAGCAGAAACGAATCAGCGGCGTAAATGAGCATCACCTTCAAGTTCACCCAGCCGGCCAGCCACGGCGATCGCCAGCCGACGCGGAGGTGGTGACTGAGACGGCCCGCGCGATCCTTGTAGAATTTGATCGGCACTTCCGAACTGATGAGTTTCAGGCGCGCCGCCTTCAGCACCATCTCGCTGGCGTATTCCCATCCGCGCGATGTGATATCGATTCTGTCCAATGCTTGGCGAGTCACGCCGCGTATGCCGCAGTGAATATCGGAAAAGTTGCTGCGATAAATCCGATTCAGAATCCAATTCGTGAGAGGCGTGCCGAAGTAGCGATGCAATTTCGGCATCGCGCCCTTTTCAATGCTGCCTCGAAACCGGCTGCCCATGATGAACTCCGCGCCTTTTCGGAATTCATCAATGAACGGAGAGATCTCGCGAAAGTCGTAAGTTAAGTCAGCGTCGCCCATCAGGATCCACTTTCCACGAATGTACGGAATTGAGTCCATGTACGCGCTGCCGACGCCTCGCTTCGGAACGCGTAAAACTTCACCGCCGCGTTCTAGAACGATGTTCGGTGTCTTGTCAGTCGAGCTATCTACGATCAGGATTTGCGTAGTCACGCCGGCGCGCTCGATGCCTTCCCTGCACCAATCCATAAATTCCCCGACGGTGAGTTCCTCGTTCATCGCCGGGATGACGATGCTCAAGTCCACATCGTCCAGCGTTGTGTCGTGCGGCAGAAGGTGCTCGATAGCTCCAGCGCTCTCATGACTGGGTCGCTGCAGTACGTGCATCACGGTAGGATGTAATGAAACGAAAGCCGCCGAGGCAAGGCTCGGGGTGCTATTTTCTGAAATTGAGCGCGCCTTTTTTCAGGGCGTATACGTATCCAACCATCAGGATTCCGATAAAACTGAGCATGCTCCAGAAGATTGCACTGCCTTGCTTGATCTCGTCGCGGTAAACGACTGCCCACGGATACATGAACACGATCTCGAGATCAAAAAGGATGAAGAGCATTGCCACCACGTAGAACTTCACGCTGAACCGCGGCTGCCGTTCCCCTTGGGGAATCATGCCACATTCGTACGCGGTGTCTTTCGCTCGCGTGCGTCTGCCGCGCTTGCCTACAAGAATACTGACGAGCAGTGCTGAAACAGCAAACAAAGCGACAACAACTATTTGCAGGAGCACCGGCAAATAGTCTCGCAGCATTCGGTAATTTGGCGCGAAGCCACTTCGTTGTGGAAAACCGGCTATTTTACGCCAGCCAAATGACCATTCTGCTGTGCAATTGCCTGAGCCAGGGCTGACGGTAATCCCTTGTATTTCTTGCCATTCTTTTTGACCGCACCACGCGCTACCAGATTTTGCAACTTCTCGTAAGCCCGCAGCCGGAGCATTTCCTCGCCGCCGCTGGCAGCATTTCGCGCCCGAAGATTCTCGTGCACAATGTCGAAGAGCTGTTTGAACTCGAACGAAGAACGCTTCGAGAGGACAGCCACCAGCTCCTCAGTTACCAGATCGGGAACACGACGGGAGAATGCATTTTTCTTTAGAATAGCCATAAGGGCGACAAGCATAGCAGATTTTGGAAAAATTGCAGCAGTTTTCTTCAGTTTCGTTAGGGAAATCGGACCGTGCCGGAATGGCACAGCCGTAGTGCTTAGCCCTTCCAAACTAGGAGCTTCGGAACGGGGGACTGTAAAGCCTTACTCTTATTCTTATGGTGTCGGAGATGGACTCGGTACCACTGGGGGTACGATGGCAGGGACGCCCAAACCACTCTGCCGTGCGGCCGTCGCGCCGAAACTACTCAGAATGGCTACGCCGATTCCTAATTGGTCCAACGTAATGGGTCCGATTGACTCAGCCATGTAACCATCGCCTTCATAGCGCTGCGAAGAGACAATAGGGCTCAGGTGTTTGGTGATGACTTCTGCGGGAGGAAGTTTCGCAGGATCGATCGAGCTGGCAACGGCGGGCACGAATGCCGCAGCCATTAACAACATCGGCCGCAGCGAGGCATCGAGCCGCGAATATAATTGTGCCGTATCGATGTAGGCAAAAAAATTCGTCGGTGTTGGCAGCAAGCGGTCGACGCTCTTGTAAGTTTGAGAGTCTGCGAGTTCAGACGAACTACCGCGTGCGCGCTTGATCGCCTCTTCGACAGAGGTGGGATCCAGACCGACAATTAGAATCCGATCAGACAAGCCGATCGTAGGAGTGATCGCGACAAAGCTGGCGTCAGATTGCTTCGAAAAATACCGGACCCCATCTTTCTCGGTAGTTGTCCATGAACCATTTTCCCCGGCACGTAAGAGCACCTCTACGATGTTTCCTGCCTTGACCATGTCCGTTATGGGCACGGTTATCAGCAGCGACGGCCAACGCGCGCTTGCCGGCCAATTTGCCAGCGATGCGAGCTCAATACCGAACGCCGCTTTCCAATCGGCGGCGGTGATGCCGTTATCGCTAAGCGCCTGAAAAATTTTCGTCCCCGCAAGTGCTGCTGCCTGGTTGAGAGTGTCCATTCTCTCACCGAGATTGAGTAGCATCGCCAGATAAAAAAATGTGTCTTTCGTTCCGAGCGATAAAGACGAGCGGGTGAGGGTCGTTTTCTGTTCCAGCTTCGGCATACCGATGAAAAATACGTCGTGCATTTTTCCGCCGTCGAATCGCATTGAGCCGGTAACACAGCGCATTTTTTCGAGCATCGTGCCCTCTCCGGGCGTTGGGCTCGATCCGACAGCAGCGCGCAAGGCCGCGAGCCGTTGGGAGAATGTCTTTGGTTGCAAATAAAAGAATGCCACGTCGTGGGAGGGGCGACGCGAAACGGCTGCTCTATACGTCTCGTCCTTGTCGAGCCGGTTATCAGGATTTGTTGCACGACGATCGACGCGATCGAGCAATTCCTGCACGTCCGTTGCATCGGTCGCCACGAAAAACCATGGGGGATCGTAAGCGGTCGCGATAGTAAACGAACCTGTTTTGGCCACCTCGATTTCGTGGCCTTGATGCTGCACTTTCTCGCGTTTGAGGCCCGAATTTTGAGCCATTAACATCGAGCGCCATTTTCCAATGATGCGCTCCGCTTCTTCCTGGCTGCCGTTAAAGCGAAAGCCGCCGACGATTTTTGGATTGTTATTGTCAATAGAGGTCAGCGCGACAAAGGCATTTTTCGGCGCGAGCTGGTCGATGTCGTGCAGTGTTTGAGATACCACATCCGTTTTTGGAGTGTTGCCCAGCGGCTTGCGCAAAAAATCCTGCACTGCAGGCTCTCGATACAGCTGATAAATGTCACAGTGCTCCCATTCATCGAGAGCTCGATTGAAGTCTGGGATTAGCGCCACAAAAATTGTTTCGCGCGGTAGAAGCGCGGCCACGGAAGCGCTGGAGACCCGTTGCGAAAATTGCCAGTAGTACCAACCGGCAAGTGCAGCCACCGCCAGTGCGATTAAGACGAACAGAATTCGCTTCATGGAAATAGCTGCTTCACAACGAGTGGATGCTGGATACTCGATGCTCGATGGGCGTTCAACACAAATCCCCGGCTCAAAAACTGGCAATCAGCGTCGTTTTAGCTACGCGCGCGGATGAAATTGGCGATGCACAGCCTTCAACCGTTGTTGATCGACATGGGTGTACACCTGTGTCGTTGATATATCGGCGTGACCCAACATCTCCTGGATGATTCGCAGATCCGCTCCGTTGCTTAGAAGATGCGTCGCGAAACTGTGCCGCAGGAGGTGAGGATAGATATTCTTTTCCAGTCCGGCTCGCCGTGCGTGCTTCTTAACAATCTGCCAGATCCTTGCTGTGGTTAGTTTCGTGCCTCGTTCGGAGAGGAAAATTTCGCTGCTGCTGCGCGGCTTCAGGAGTTTTGGCCGTTCGGTAGAGAGGTATGCTGCCAATGCTTCGCATGCTTTTCGGCCGACAGGGACCAGGCGAGTCTTGTTGCCTTTGCCAGTCACGCGCACCACGCGCTGTTCGAAATCGAAATTTTCGAGTCGTGCATTCGCCAGCTCCGAAATGCGCAGTCCGCTTGCGTAAAGCAGCTCAATCATCGCCCTGTCGCGCAGCCCGTGAACGGCTTTGGTGTCGATTTTTTCCAGGAATTGCTCTACTTGCAATTCGTTCAGCGTTTCCGGGAGATAGCGCTCTATTCTTGGCAGGGCCAACGCCTCTGTCGGATCGCGTTCCACGGTTCCCTTCGTGGCAAGAAATCGGAAAAAAATTTTTAGGGCAACAACGACAAGCTTGATTGATGAGGCCGAGAGACCGGCGCGTTTGCGGTCAGCAAGATACTCACTCATCAGCGGTAGAGTAACGTTCCGAGGATGAGTGATTTTTTTCTTCGTACTGCACCATTGCGCGAATTCGGTCAGCGATCTGTGGGTGGAAAGCTGATAATTTTCGGAGAGACCGCGCTCGACTGCGAGAAAACGAATGAACGCGTCGATCGAATCTTCCATCCAGGCAATGCTAAATCAGCAGTGTGTAGTGACTAGTGGAAATTTGTGCCACAATTGGCTCGCGCCGCTTTGCCGCCCAACCGCGAAGTTATTGACAAGCGAACATTGAATATTGGATGTTTCGTACGATGAGCTTGGATCTCAACACCATTCTGAAGGATTGGCCCTATGAAAGCGGCACTGTGAAAGTGCGCAAGATCACCGGGCTGGATGGCCGCGAAAAATTGCAGCTGCGCGTCGACCTCGGCGTCTTGCAAATGGAAATCACTGGCCGGCCCGATGGCAGGCGGCCGCACAACTGCGAATCGCTTTTGGAGTATCATCGGAGACGCGCTACCCGGGCCGAACAGAAGGGCGAGGCTTACGCGCTTACGCCGGAGCAATGTGCGGAGCTGCAACAGGAAGGGATTCAATATTACCATCGCTACCTGAGTCTGTTTCAGATTAACGACTTCGAAGGAGTGGTGCGCGATACGCAACGAAATCTCGATCTTTTTAGTTTCGTCCACGACCACACGGATCGGGAGGATTTCTCCTGGGGTTTACAACAGTTCCGGCCTTACGTGCTCATGATGAACACGCGCGCTAAGGCTTCCATCTTTCTTGCTCAGGGGAAATTTGCCGACGCTATAGCCGAAATTGAGCGCGGTCGCGAGATGATCGTGGACTTTTTGCAGCAGTCGAATTTTCCGGAGATGGTGTCGAAAAGCGCTGAGATCGCGTTTCTGGACGAATGGCTTGAGGAGGTAAAAGCGAAACGCCCGCTCTCAAAGTTGGAGGTCATGCAGCGCGAAATGGAAACGGCCATCGCGAAAGAACTTTACGAGCGCGCTGCCGAGTTACGCGACGCAATCAAGCTGCTCAAGACGCAAAAGCAGGCGTAAGCAATCGGCTCGAACGAGCGCAGCCAGCTAAACGCCTGCCGATTCGTTAGGCCAACAGTCGAAACGAAGACGCGACACCCACGTCAGCACAAGGAGTTGCTCTTCCGCTAGCTCTTACTCTGCGCTTTGAGACACGACATTCAGAGGAACAGGGAGAGCAAGATTGTGGGTCTCTACGCCGGAATCCTCAGGCGCGAAACGCACCCTCTCTTGCAACTCAAAGGATGTGTTCGCGATTATCCGACCGCAGCCGGATCGTCTTTATCTGCAAGTCGTGCCGGGCTCGGACAAAACGCACGGTTTTGCTCTTCGCTCGCATGAGGATCGAGTGCGTGATTGCCGTGACGCCGCCGCGCGCTCGAACACCCTGGAGAAGCGCACTGTCGCTGATCCCGGTCGCGCAGAAAATGATGTTCTGCCCATTCGCCAGATCGTCCGCCGCGTATATGCGGTCGAGATCTTTTTCGTAGCCGTCGGCGATCAGGTTTTTTCGCTCCTTTTCATCCCGTGGCCACATTCTGCATTGCATGTCTCCGCCAAGGCATTTGATCGCAGCCGCGGCGAGCACAGCTTCGGGCGAACCGCCGATGCCCATATAAAGATCGACATCCGCCTCGGGTAACGACGGCGCAATAGCCGCCGCGATGTCGCCGTCCCCGATCATTCGCAATGATGCGCCTGCGGCGCGAATCTGTTCCACGATTTCTTTATGACGCGGCCGGTCCAGCATCATCACTGCCACATCCTGCACGCGCTTGTTCACCGCATGTGCAACAATTGCCAGCATTTCGGCGATTGGCATATCAAGGTTAAGCGAATCGCCGCGTTTCTTCATGTATTCGATCACCCGCGGCCCATATGCCAGCTTCGACATATAAAACGAAGGAATGTCGCGCAGTGCGACCTTCACACCTTCCTCAGGGCTTGCTGCCGCAATGCAACTGATCGAATTGGGCGCGCCTTTGGAAATGTTGGTCGTGCCGTCTATTGGATCGATGGCGATGTGAAATTCGGGCGAACCGGGATACCACGTGCCGAGTTGTTCGCCTTTGAAAATCCCCGGGGCTTCATCCTTGATTCCCTCACCGATCACCACTTCGCCGCAGATATTCATCAGATCGAACATGCCGCGGATGGCGTCACTGGCTGCCGCATCGGCCGCTTCCTTGTCGCCGCGCCCAAGCCAGCGCAAGGAGTTCAGCGCTGCTGCTTCAGTTGCACGCACAAAATCCAGCTCGATGACGCGCTCGATGTCTTGATAATCCTGTTTCGGCAACCGGAGAGCCATGGATCGTTGATTTTCACGCAGGTCGCGCGCAATGACAAGGGGAGCGCGTGCGCCCTCGCGCGCTGGCGATGACGCCCTCGCCATCGCGAACTTTTTAAATCGCTTCAGGACCCGCGCCGCTACGAGAAGCCGGACAGCAACCTGCGTGCGCTTGCTCTCGCTTGTGACAGTCCAAACTTGATTTCGATGCGATTCTTTACTTGGATGGCGGCGTGCCTGCCCAGGATGAGGCGACCTCGTTAGCCGCGATTGATCCAGCGGCTAGCGAAGAACAACGTGCCATGGCATTCAGCACCACCCACTGGAGCGTAGTGCTCGAGGCTCGAGGTGGATCGCCTGCGGCAGAAGCGGCGCTCGAAAAGCTTTGCCGAACTTATTGGTGGCCACTTTACGGATTCGTTAGGCGCCAGGGATACAAACCGGAGGAAGCGCAGGATCTCACTCAAGGTTTTTTTGCGCGGCTACTCGAGCGGAAGGACCTCGAAACTGTCAGGCAGGAAAGGGGACGTTTGCGTTCTTATTTGCTGGCGTCGATCAAGAATTTTCTGTCCAAGGCGCGGGATCGTGAAATGACTGTCAAACGCGGCGAAGGCCGGCCGCTGATTTCGCTCGACGATTTGCTCGCGCGCGAACGCGTCGACCAGGAACCGGCCCACAAATTGAGCCCCGATCTCATTTACGAGCGTCGTTGGGCGTTAATATTGCTGGAACAAGTGCTGCTGCGACTCAGATCCGAATATGAAGCCGCTGGCAAACTCAACTTGTTCGATCGCTTGAAAGACCTACTTGCCCGAGAATCCGGTCAGCCTTCGCAAGCTGAGATTGCCGCTGAAATGCAAATGACCGAAAACGCTGTGAAACAGGCGTTTCATCGCCTGCGCCATCGCTATCGGCAGTTGTTACACGAAGAGATTGCCCACACCGTCGCGGTGCCGGACGATGTCGAGGATGAGCTGCGACATTTCATTTCTGTGTTGCAGACGTAGACACGAATTACACGAATTGTCACGAAATACCAAAATGACAAAACTCGAATGACGAAGCCGGTTCAACGCTTCCCTGGCACGCCCGTAGCCTTGGCGGAGGCGGCAACGATTCAACGTTGGGCAATTCTTGTGGAAGCTGAAATTCGTGTCCCGGTTCCGAGAGTGCTTCGTGATTTAATTAGTTCGCTGCAAATGTAACCTGTGAAAGAATTTCCGGCAGTACATGTGACGGCGATCAATCGGCCGGAAAACACAATGGTGAATGCCAGAAGAGTCTGCGCAGAATGCGGGGCGACCATATTCGCGGATGCGCCGGAGGGAGTTTGCAGTGTGTGTCTATTTCGGACTGGCCTTGCCTCTCCTGACGACGAAAACGGTGAGGCGCTTGAACCAACGATCGCGCGGACGCTAAAAGACTTCGGCGAT
The DNA here is from genome assembly GCA_050257685.1 of Nitrospirota bacterium. Lineage (GTDB taxonomy): Bacteria > Verrucomicrobiota > Verrucomicrobiia > Chthoniobacterales > UBA10450 > Udaeobacter. Next base: position 18,901 of record JBLMXH010000030.1, on the reverse strand, counting down.
TACGAATTGCTGGAGGAAGTGGGTCGCGGCGGTCAGGGCATCGTATTTCGAGCGCGCCAGAAGAGTCTTAACCGCATAGTCGCGTTAAAAGTCATTAACCTCGGTGAATGGGCAAGCAAAGCGCACGTGAAACGCTTCCGCCGGGAAGCCGAAGCCGCCGCGAGTCTCGATCATCCAGGCATCGTTCCCATTCACGAAGTAGGCGAGCGCGACGGCTCTTGCTATTTCAGCATGACGTTCGTGGACGGCGGCCAGCTTGATGAAGTCGTTAGGCGCGCGCCCATGTCGATCCGGCAGGCCGTGGAACTCATCGCGAAAGTCGCGCGCACCGTGCATTACGCGCATGAACACGGCATTCTGCATCGGGACATCAAACCGGGAAATATTCTACTGGATACAAACGGTGAACCGCATCTCACGGATTTCGGGTTAGCGCGCTTACTGGAAACCGAAAGCAGCATCACGCACACTCTGGATGTACTGGGTACACCCAGTTACATGGCGCCGGAACAAGCCGTCGGAAACAACGCCGCCGTCAGCAGCGCCACAGATGTATACGGACTTGGCGCTGTACTTTACCAGTTGCTGACGGGCCAACCGCCGTTTGCTGGTGGTACAACCTACGAGACAATCAAGTTACTGCTCGACACTGAGCCGCGGCAGCCGCGCTTTTTGAATCCGAAAATAGATCGCGACCTGTCAACAATTTGCCTGAAGTGTCTCGAGAAAGATCCAAAGCGTCGGTACCCTTCTGCTCTCGCCCTTGCCGGAGATCTTGAACGCTGGCTGAAGCACGAACCAATCCGAGCACGGCGCATCGGAGTCTTCACACGCGGAAGGAAATGGGTGTGGCGCAATCCAAGTATCGCCGTCATGGCGGCAATGCTGCTTGCGATGGCGGTGCCGTTAGGTGTGATCGTTTGGAAAAGCGCATTTCTCCGGCAACCGCTAACAACTGGAATCGCCGTTCTGCCATTTGAAAACCTGAGCGATGAGGGAGAACACACGGCCTTCGTTGATGGCGTGCATGACGACATCCTGACCAAGCTGGCAAAAATCGCTGACCTAAAAGTCATCAGCCGGACGAGCGTGATGGAATATCGCAGAGACCGGAACGTGCGGCAGATCGGTAATGACCTAGGAGTATCTCATGTGCTGGAGGGCAGCGTCCGTAGGATCGGCACACGGTTTCACATGAATGCGCAATTAATCGACACCCGCACTGACACTCATGTCTGGGCGGAGCAATACGATCGCGATTTCAATGATCTGTTTGCAATTCAAAGTGAGATCGCGCAGAAAATTGCCGGCCGACTTCACGCCACAATCTCACCTGCTGAGAAACTGGCGATTGAACGCAAACCGACAGTTGATCTCGTGGCTTTCGAGCTCTATTCGCGCGCCAGTAATATTTCGGGGGACACCGTTAGCGACTATGAGCGGGCAATCGATCTGCTGAACCAGGCTGTGGCGCGCGATCCATCGTTTTTCGAAGCGTATTGCGATCTCGCCTTGAATCATGACCAATTCTACTTCTTTGGCCCTGACCATACTCCTGCGCGGTTGGCGTTAGCAGAAGCAGCCATTCAGGAAGCATTTCGCATCCGTCCAAATGCCGGAGACGCACACTGGGCGCAAGCTAATCACCTTTATTGTGGATACCGCGATTACGAGGGCGCTCTGGCTGAACTTGAAATTGCGCGCCGGAGCTTGCCAAATGCTTCCTACGTATTCTCGCTCATGGGTTACATCCAAAGGCGCCAGGGCCGTTGGGAAGAGTCCATTAGAAATCTCGAGCGGGCGACTGAACTCGATCCGCGCGCCGTTAACAAGCTCATACAGACCGGACTTAGTTACGAATGTGTCCGGCGTTATGCTGAACAAAAATCGAAATTGGATCGCGTATTATCTATCGCGCCAGACAATCTCGCCGTAAAAGCAGAGCGCGCATTCGTGGAAGTGAATTGGAGAGCCGATACAGGTCCGTTGCATGAATTGATCGATGAAATCCGTGCGACAAATCCTGCTGCGATGGCGAAGATCGCAGGTTGGTGGGTACTTTGCGCACTAGCCGAACGCGACGTCGCTGCCGCTAAAGAGGCATTGGTCGCATCCGATGAATGCACGCTATGTTCCGACGGTCTTAATTTCACCCGTCCTTTCGTGGAAGGCGTTATCGCGCGCATGACAAATGACGAGCAAAGCGTGCAGTTGGCTTTTACTGCTGCTCGCGTCGACCAGGAGAAAACCGTCCAGACTCAATCAGATCACGGCCCGGCATGGTGCGTGCTCGGTTTAATCGATGCCGGTCTCGGGCGGAAGGAGGAGGCTTTGCGCGAAGGCCGGCAAGCGGTCGAGCTGCTTCCCGTGGAGAAGGACCCATTCACGGGTATTCTCATGATCAAGTATTTTGCGGTGATTGCTGCGTGGGTTGGCGAAAAAGACCTCGCCTGTGAACAGCTTGCCATCGCCCTCGGTTGCCCCTTTAGCGGTGGCCACCTCAGCTATGGTGATTTAAAACTGATGCCATGGTGGGACCCGCTCCGAGGCGATCCGTGCTTCGAACAAATCGTCGCCTCTCTCGCACCCACCGAAATCGCTTCCAAGTAGCGCAATAAAGTATTCGGGGAGCACACGCGGCTCGCGTGTTGCTTTGAAAGCCTGGCCGTCGATTCGCATCCGTTGCAGCGGCGGCTCGTCGAAAAAACAATCTTTCCGTCAAAATCGAGTTCTCATCCGCGACATCCGCGGTTCCGCCAAAAATTCGGAAAGTTTCCGTGTAACCTCGCGCCGGGTTTCCGGCTGTACACGAGTTGAACGGCCGGAAATGACAACTCAATGACGAGAAATCACGGAAGGCCAAACCAACGAAGGAAAATGATACCTATGAACACAAAACTTATGAGAACCAGTGTAAAGGGAGCCTTAGTGGCTCTTTTGGTTTCGGCGGGCCTGCTCTTGCTGGTCGCCGGGACTCAGAGCAGCCGCGCGGGATCCAGCGTCGGGCCAGGCCTGGGCTTTCCGTGCACCGATGGTACCATTCGCGGCACCTACGGGATCCAGATGCAGGGGACGGGAGCCGTTCCGCCACCCGTTGGCGGGACCCAGACCTTGGTCGGGGTGGTGAGGCGCACCTATGACGGTATGGGCAACTTCACCCAGATCGACAACATCCACGGTTCGGTTACCGGGTGGCTGCCTGATCGCCAAGGGAGCGGTACCTATCAGGTGAACCCGGACTGCACGGCCGCGACTCAATTCGTGCCCGGGCCGGGGGCCCCCGTGATCGAGGAGCGCGTAGTAATCGTTGATGGCGGCAGCCAGTTATACTCAGCAACCGTCAGTCCCCTGCCTTCGATGTTGACGACCGTTGGCAAGAGAATTGAGCCTCGGTGAAAACCGGCCGGCTCGACATGCTGAGACTGTTGGCATGAGGTTCGAGCTCTGACGGATGATGGGTTTGGCGCGTTCCATCCGTGCCAAACCCAGTGCTCACACGTGTACACACCGACGGCGCAGCCACTGTTGTGCGGCTTTAATTGCTCACCGTACTTACCCGTCGCGACTTGCGATGAAACCGGCGCTCCGCGTGTTCAACGGTCTGATGTTTCAACGAGCCGCTGCTTGCCCGCCGCGTCGATCCAAGGGAAACCATCTTCAAGAACGACTGGAATTAAACTCGCGGATGAAATTTTCGCATCCTCATTCAACCCGACATCGAGTAATGCACCGCGATTCCATGACGCGACTGTTGGCGCGCCGTCGAAGACCAAGTTACCGAGTGAATAGGCAATTGGCCGGCCGTGATAAAAATCGAGCGGTTGTACACAATGTGGGTGCGACCCAACAACGAGATCAACGCCGCAGTCAATCAGCCATCGGGCGAGTTCGCGCTGTTCGTCAGTGATGCGATTGCTGTTTTCGATTCCCCAGTGGACGAGACAAACCGTTAGATCCGAACGCGAGCGCGCATTGCCAATTGCAATTTTCAGCTCCGCGCGACGCGATGCGATGGCGATCTCTGAGCCGTGACCAATATCGCTGATCGCCAGCAGAGCGATTTTTTTTCCATCGGATAAAGAGAAAAAACTCGCATCGGGAGCATTCCTGGTTGGTGTTTTAACTCCGACTGGCTCAATTTCCTCGCGAAGCAGATGTGCCGCGGAATCTTGTAATGCGGCCGGGCCAAAATCGAGCGCATGGTTATTCGCCAGGCCCATTGCGTCAAAGCCAGCACGGCCGAGTAATCTCGCGGATTGTGCTGGAGCGCGAAACGCATACCGGTTGGTCGACCCGCCTACATTCGAGATCGTGCATTCCAAATTTGCCGCCGCGAATGATGCTTGATCAACCAGCGCCGAAATACCCTCAAATGGGTCCGTGCCGTTCTGGATCTTTGCTGCGCAACTGCGACCAAGCATTACGTCGCCACCGAAAATCAAACTGGCCGCGGATTTTACTGGCGGGACGCGATACAAATCGAACCGATCTTTTTTCCGCTCTCTGAGCAGTTGGCCGAGCGTGACTATTTCCGGAGCGACGGGGAGCTGGTGCGCGACGAGATCGTTTTCATCAAGAATCCCGGCGGGATTTCGATCTTCAATTACTGCAGCGACATGTGTCCCGAGATGAACGATTGTGCCTCGCTGCAAATCCTCGGCTGTAATTCTCGCTTTACCTGGCGTGGCGGATTGCGCGATCACATCGAGATGCTGTCGCAGCTGCTTCGGGTCCGACCATGGAATGCGCTGGCCCTGCCGACGAAAGGCGTAAACGACAAAGTTTGCGCAATCGGCACCGAGGTTGGTTTCCGGTCCGGTATTCGAACCTTCTGACAATTGGCCGCTCCCGAATAGATATGGGAGACCAAATTGCTCGGTCAGGGCCGCACGAAAACCGCTGCCGATGAATCTGCGCAATTCCATCACCGGCGTTTCGCGAACTTTTCCATTGACGACAGCGCGAGCTCGCAAACGCAGCGAGCCACAATGCAACTGCCGATCGAAGAGATTGTCGATCTTCGTCATTGGCAGAATAGAATCGTGCCAATCTACAGGAAGCTCGTTCCAAGCTGGACGCGGAGCGGCATTGGCGACGAAACCGACTTGATTGACCGACAAATCGGTCAGGTTGCACCGCCAAAATTTTGGCGTCAGTGCAAACCATTCGATTTTCTCTGGTTTCACGGTCCAAGGCTCGACGAGTAGTTGGATGTCAGCGGATTCATCGGCTGGAATGCGCCAAATATCGTCTGTGGAAGGCTCACGATTTTTGACTTCAAGGTGCAATTGCGGTGCTTCACCGTTCCAAGTACGCAAGAATTGCTGCCAACGCGCGCTATCATGCCGTACGCTGATGCGGTCACGTTGGGACAGAATGCGTGCTCGAAGCTCTTCAGTGATTTGTGCGACATCGAACGCTGCGGGCTTTTCTCCTTTCACCATCAGTTTCTTTGCGAGATTCGAGTGATCGTTGGCAACACCTAGGAACGGCTCGAATTCGATTTGCACCGTGGGCAGCGAAAGCGCTGATTTTAGTGCGAGGTTTAACAGCCGATTCGCTTCGGGTTCATCGTTTAAGTACGCACGCGAAATTGCGAATGTGATCGCGCCAAGATTTGGCCTGTTAACCACAAAATTCCAAATCCGCACGAACGCCTCTTGCTGGTTCGTGGCAGCCAGTCCGGCGAAATAATCGAGATCAATTGTAACAATCAACTGCTGCTTTGCATCGATCTCTTTCTCGAGGTGTTCGAAATCGGAAACAACGTACGCGTCTTGTAATGATCCCGATGTCCGCGGCGCTGCTTCGAGGTGACCGTCGAGCAACGCGGTTGCTTTCTGTCGGTGTTTGCGAATTTGAGATGCCGAAAGTTTTTCGGCCGGCACCCAAACGACTTTTTCGATTGGCGCCGGCATGAGCGGCTCAATCCAGTTGAAACATTGGACAGTGCCGTTGCTGCGCCAGCGATGAAGCAGCCTTTGGCGATCCTGTGTAGACGCAACGTTTCGAAGCGCGTAGCGAATCTTGTCGGAATCGAAAATGCCCGATGCGTCGCTATGCGCATCGAAAAGGACAAGCGTATACGACTGGTCGAGATCGATGTTTTGTGACAGCCAGTAAAACGTGCCGGCGTGATTATCCTCGATGTAAATTGGCAGAGTGTTAGCCGCACCTGCGAAGGCACCGGAAGCCAACAGCGCTCCGATCCACAGGCATATTGGCAGGAGCGCGCTGGCCGTTCGGGTTGGCGATTCCCACCTCGCCCCTCGGAGAAGGGGAGAGGACTGAGGTGAGGGATTTTGCAATTGACGCGAGCATGTTGCTTTGGCGGAACCCTCACGCTCCCCCTCTCCCTGGCTAGGGCGAGGCGACCCGGAGACGCGCAGCGCATTCAACGTCGACATCGCAGCTCGCGAATGATCGAGACTAGTTCATCGCGCACCCTGAACTTCAGGCTTCTTACTTAGCGGTGCGCGCAGCTCAACGAACGAGATGCACGTATCACGAAATTGCGTGCCGCGATGCACGCCTTTGATGACCATTTTAATTTTATTGACCGGCTTCGTGTAATCATGGACGCGGATGAGATAGGGCTTATGGAATATGTCGTCAGGAATCGTTTCAGTGAAAGTTCGGTCGTCATTCAATGTGATCTCGAGCGCTGCGACGCGGTTGTTCTTTTTCCACGCATCGTCATTAACGGGATCCCAATATCCCGGTCGAATTAAGATGCCATAGAGCGGCATCGGACGTTTCACGTCTAATGTAATGCTTTCGCCTATACCATCATCCTTGGCGCCTTCGGCCCACGGCGAGCCTTCCTCGGAGCGGCCTCTGATGTTCTGGACCTCGTAATGGTGTTTGCCCTGTGGTGCGAGAGTCGAGCTAGCAGTCGCATCGTAATCGGTGTGATCGAGAAAGTACTGGTTGCCGCGAAATACGTACGAAGCGCGACGCTCAATGTCCTCTTCGGAATAACCAGTCGGATACGAATCGGATTTTGAATGCGCGACGATGCGGATGTCGTCCTCCAGTGTTGGCTTCAAATTTTCAAAATCCCATTCATAACGCGTGTCGCTGATTTTCTTGAATCGATCTTTGGGCTTCGCGATCGAGACGTCTTCGGGCTCAGGATGCAGGACGTTGATTTCGATTTGGCCTTTGCCAATTGGTCCTTTCCACGTTGCAGCAGGCGAAAGCGAATATGCAAAGGTCGCGTTGCTGTCATGTGAATCATCCGACACCGATTCATCGTTCTCGGCGTAACGCGCTTTGTAGTGAATCGTCACATCTCGCGTCTGATTTTTCTCAAAAGGAATGACCGATTTTTTCCATGACTTGATCGTAAACAGGTCTTCTTGCCAGATCGGCCCCGACGTCGTTTGGTCGCCTTCTTCCTCATCGCTGCCTTCTTCGTCCGCTTCGTTGCTTTCCTCTTCGGCTTGGCTGCTCTCGTTAGTCGTTTCGCTGGGTTCTTCCTTTGCCTCGCTGCTTTCCTGATCCGCTTTCTCGTTTTCCTGGTTCGGTTTGCTGTGCTCTTCCTTTGGTCCAGCCACGTTGGTCGATTTCAGTTCTTTTCCGTCAACTTTGATTTGGTAATTATCGACGTCGTCACTTTTTCCCTCGTTGTCGGAGCCTGGATTCGCTCCCCAGCGTTCGACCGGAAAAAAGAAATTTTGTTGTACCTTCGGTCCTGTGTTGTGCATGCGGTAATGGACAGCCACATCCGCGTACTCCGGGTGCAGATCGATTTTCAGCGTTTCATTTTCTATCGTGACGTCGGTTTTTTGGTTCTTGTCCGAAGCGCTGGCAGTGCCAGTCCCCGGAACTCCGCCCTGCCACGCGCCGCCGTTGGCAAGGACTATTGATCCGCTACCGACAAAGAATGCGAGGGCCAGCCATAGATTTTTCATTTCGGGCATGTTTTAGCATGCCGGGTCTCTGCGTGTCGAAACCAGAATGTCATTCGTGGACTTGTTTTTAGCGGAGTTTTTTGGTTCGATCGTCCCGTGAGTGCCGGCCCCCATCAGGTGACTTCGACGACCGGAACCGGTATGACCGGGGAACAAGGAGGCGTCGCGTTCACTACCACGCATTGGAGCGTGGTTTTGCAGGCACAAGGCGAATCCCCCGCAGCCCAAGAAGCGCTGGAAAAACTATGTCGCACGTATTGGCGACCCATATATGCATTCGTTAGGCGACAAGGTATTGGGCCAACTGACGCGGAGGACCTGACCCAAGGTTTTTTTTCACAGCTATTGGAGCGCAGAGATCTGACTGGTGTCCGGAGAGAAAAAGGACGGTTGCGTTCTTACATGCTCGCGGCGCTAAAACATTTTATGACTGACGATCGACGGCGCGCTATGGCTATCAAACGCGGAAAAGGGGAGCGCCCCATTCCAATCGAAGATCTGGGTGCCGGCGAATGGACCCACATGGAACCATCCGATTTGCTGACCGCCGACCGAATTTATGAACGGCGTTGGGCTGCAACAGTGCTTGACCGCGCTCTCGACTTGCTGAAGGACGAATATACAGGAACAGCGAACGCCGCCGCTTTGTTTGATTCGCTGGCGCAGCTGCTACCAGGCGAACCTGGAGCTCCGTCGCGTGCCGAAATTGCCAGGCAGTTTGGCATGACTGAAAATGCAGTCGCGCAGGCATTTCATCGATTTCGACAACGCTATCAGACGTTAATCCGTCAAGAAATAGCTCACACCGTTGCCACCCCGGCCGACGTCGACGACGAGCTGCGCCATTTGATTGCCGTGCTGCGGGCGTAACATCTTTCAAGTTGCTACGCAGTACAGCTGCGGATGATGACGCTCATAAGAGTCTGCCGAAAGTGCGGCGCGAAAATTTTTTCCGATGCCCCTAAAGGGCTCTGTACAGCGTGCGCCCTGGAAACAGTGCTCGGCAATTTCTCGGCTCCGCCTGTAGATGTCGATCAGCAGAATGAAGCGGCGAATCGGCGAATGAGCGAATCGGCGAGGGCGCCGTCTCCCCGGTTCTCCGATTCGCCGTTTCAGTCTGTTCCCATGCTGGGAGAGTTCGGCGACTACGAGCTACTCGAGGAGATCGGTCGCGGTGGTCAGGGCGTTGTGTTTCGTGCGCGACAAAAGAGTCTCAATCGAACAGTTGCACTGAAGGTAATTAACCTTGGTCAGTGGGCGAGCAAAACGCATGTAATGCGCTTTCGCCGCGAAGCCGAAGCTGCGGCGCGTCTGGAACATCCCGGTATCGTTCCCATCCACGAAGTCGGGGAACGCGATGGCTCCTGCTACTTCAGCATGCAATTCATCCAAGGCGGTCAGCTTGACGAAGCAGTCAGAGACAAGCCGATTCCGGGCCGCCAGGCGGCGGAATTAATGGCGAAGATCGCGCGCACTGTTCATTACGCGCACCAACACGGCATTCTCCATCGCGATATTAAACCAGGGAACATTTTGCTCGATGCAAAGGGCGAACCGCACCTGACTGATTTTGGGCTTGCCAGGTTGCTTGAAGGCGAGAGCACCATTACGCGCACGCTCGAAGTGATGGGTACGCCGAGTTACATGGCGCCCGAGCAAGCTGCCGGCAAAACTGCAGAACTCACGAGCGCGACAGATGTTTACGGGCTTGGCGCAGTCCTTTACCAACTGCTAACAGGTCAGCCGCCTTTTGCCGGCGGAACAACCTATGACACCATCAAGCTCCTTTTGGACACCGAGCCGCGGCAACCGCGGGTATTAAATCCGAAAATAGATCGAGATCTTTCGACGATCTGCCTCAAATGCCTCGCGAAAGATCCGGCGCGGCGGTACCCCTCCGCTCTCGCTCTGGCCGAGGACCTCGAACGCTGGCTAAAGCACGAACCAATTCGCGCACGTCCCGCTGGAATCGTAACGCGTGCGAAAAAATGGGGAAAGCGCAAGCCGGCGATCGCTGCGCTGGTGATGGTATCCCTCGCCCTTGCAATCGGTTTAAGCGGATTGCTTTGGAAAATGGAAATAGCAACCCGCCCGCTGCAAAGGGGAATCGCTGTCCTTCCATTCGAAAATCTCGGCGGCAAAGACGACGCAGCCTTCACTGAGGGCATTCAGGAAGATATTTTAACGAGGTTGGCAAAAATAGGTGACCTGAAGGTCATTAGCCGGACAAGCGTGACGCCCTACCGCGGCGTGCGTAACACTCGTCAGATTGGCAATGCGCTCGGTGTATCTCATGTGCTTGAAGGCAGTGTTCAACGCGCGGGCAGCAAAGTAAGGGTAAACGCGCAACTCATCGATACACGCACCGACAGCCATGTCTGGGCAGAAGAATACGACCGGGACTTGGAAGACGTATTCGCAATCCAGAGCGACATTTCCCGGCGCGTTGCGGAGGCGTTGAAAATTCAACTGGGTGCCGAACAAGCGGAACGACTTGCAAAAAAACCGACCCAAAATCCGGAAGCGTACGATAGTTATTTGTTAGGCAAATTTGAACTGAACAGGTTTACCGACAGCGGCCTTGTTAAAAGTATCGCGCATTTCCAAAAAGCCATCGCCTTGGATCCGAAGTTCGCACTTGCCTACGCGAGCTTGGCAGAGGCGTATAACACAATTGGATACTGGGGATACCTCGCACCCAAAGATGCCTTCCCCCAAGCGAAACAAGCAGCGCAACAAGCATTAAAAATTGATCCCGATCTGGCCGAAGCCCATGCGGCACTCGGCTACGTGCAGTTTCAATACGAATGGAAGTTCAAGGAAGCCGAGGCGCAATTCAGACAAGCAATTCGTCTTAATCCAAATTCTGTGACTGCGCGGCTTCGATTGTTCGAATATCTGTCCGACTTTCAACGGACCCAGGAAGCTCAGGAGCAACTCGAACGAGCAAAAGACTTAGATCCACTTTCCATTGAGATCGCCTTCTTTTTCGCAGCCGAGTCATTCTTCGCTCGCGATTTTGACCGGGCCATCGAGCAACTCCAGAAAACAATTTCGATGGATCCGAATAATCCATGGAGCTACCACCTTCTGGGAGCGATATTCTACAAAAAGAACATGCCGGCTCAGACTTTTACCGCACATGAAAAAGCCAACAGCTTGGAAGGCATATTTACCGAAACCGAAATGTCAGAGATGAGAACCGCCTACCGAACCGGAGGTTTATCGGCGTATTTCCGAAAGGAAAATGAACTGCGGCAAAAACGTCTCGCGGAAGGGAAATATCAATCCCCATTGAAAATTGCCCTGAATTATGCATTCGCGGGTGATGACGCAGAAACGCTGGACTGGCTTGAACGTGCCGTTGCCGAGCACACTCCCTGGCTGCCAGAACTTAAGATTGACCCCATATGGGATGCCGTTCGCTCCCAACCTCGCTTCACACTGCTGTTGAACAGGATTGGGTTACCAAATTAACCGCGTGGAACACGTCACCACCTGAGTTGTAGGGTGTCGGTGTCACACGCCACCGGCACAATCCGGCGGCTCCTCAAAATCCCCCACAATTTCCGCGTAAGCGATCGCAAAAACTTACGCAGTACATCACTGACGGGGGAAAACCGCTCGGACATAGCAACTAAAACTGCGACTCACATGAAACAACAACATCGCCTCTTCACAATGTTTTCTGTTCTCGGGCCACTGATAGCGCTGTCGCTAGCCAGGATTGGCTGCCACCAGGCTACTTCCGCTGAACAACCAGATTTGCCGAAGCAGAGTTACGAGCGCCAGCCGGAACAGCCGTTTAGTTCGTCGGATTACGTCTTTAGGTTCAATCAAATGAGCAGCTTTTACGATGTCCCCGGAGAGTTTGGACATGCCATGGAAGGCGCGAATTATGGATTTCATTCGCTCTCCTTTATCTTGACTGAAACCCAGCCGGGCGGTGGGCCTCCTCTCCATGTTCACGAGTGCGAAGAAGCTCACGTGTTACTCGAAGGAACAGCCAGTTATGTGATTGGTGGTCGCAAGTTCACGGTGCAAGGTCCTTATGTCGTCAGGATTCCTGCTGGCGTTGCGCATACCTTCGTCAATGCAGGCGACAAGCCTTTGCGGCTAATCGGTGTGTTGCCTGCGGGTCGTATCGTATGGAAGGAACTCGGGCCAAACCCGCTGGTAAAGAAGCCGTAAGGCTGTGGGCTGTAATAGCCGTACTGGCGCACCCGATAGTTGTAGGGCATCTGTGGCAGACGCCATTCCAACATCCATCCGCGATGTGCGTCTAATTCGTGGAGCTGCATAATTCGCAAAATTTCCGCGTAAGCGATCGCAAAATTTTACGCAGTACATCGCTGAACGGCTAGAGGTGACTCTTCGGTAACAACGGGTCGCCAAATGCCAAAACAACGAAACAAAATTGAAAATTATGAACAATCAACGACGTGAGTATTTGCGCAGTAACTTTTCTGCGCTCGCAGTTGCCGTGAGCTTGGCTGTCCTCGGGTTATCCGGGCTGGCGAACGCCCAAGCCCAGGGTATTCCAGTTAGCGGAACGTGGAACACATGTGGACATAACATGTGGGAAACGTTCCATCAGGCTGGCAGAAACTTCACCATCGACGCGTACCAGAACCAGGTATGCTTTGGTCCGCTGCTTGGGACGTTATTCATTACCCCGGAGGACCCGGAGCACGACGTGGTTCGGCTAGCACAAGACGGTGTAACGTTGATCCGGGTACATTTCCACGGGCGAGGCAGCTTCGCAGGCTCCGTCCTTGGAACAATACTCAGCGCGGCTGCAGAGATGGGTTATCAGGGCCAGATTGCTCCCGACGGTACCGGCCAGGCAAGCTGGTGGTTGGAGGATCCCGTTACCGGTATTCATGGCCGGGGTACATTCTATGGTAACCCTCCCAGCCCTAATCCATGCGAGGGAGATGGCTACTACGTTGAAGGCACGTATGCCGGCCAGATCCAGTTCAGTCCATAACAGGAATGACGCAATTAGACAGAGCAACAATAACAAACCAACAACACCATGAAATCAAAAACGAAAACCAAGAAGTCGCAATGCAACGTCAAGCTGGCCGATATGAGGCCGAAGAAAGATCCTAAAGCCGGTACGCCGCCGGATCCGTGCGGTCCCCGTAGCGCTCACGTTCGCTCAACGTTGCCGTGTGTGCGATAAACCCGACAGCTTAGGTGGTGCGTGAAAGGAGCCGCACGGTGGTTCGAAGCCGCGGTGCGGCTTTTTCCTTCTATTGGCCATCCATTGGTGTCCTCGTAGAGCTTACGGGACCATGGTCTCAATCGATACGGAATCTGCAGTCGGGAAACGAAGTAAATTTTCCGCGTAAGTGATCGCAAGAACTTACGCAGTACATAGTGAATAAACAGAAATCCACACAAAACCACAGCAGTGGAAGGAAATTAGTTATGAAAAGTCGAAACACCATATTTGCCACGATATCCCTGGCTTTTGGTTTCTTTGTGCTTTTGTCGCTAGCGCAAGCAGTTAGTCCAGCGCCGGACGGGTGCTATCCCGGGTTCACGACAGCGGAAGGGTGTAATGCTCTTAATTTTCTCACCAGCGGTGCTGGAAACACAGCGGTTGGTTGGTACTCGCTCTATGTCGATAGCACCGGCAGCTTCAATACCGGTGTCGGCGCGGGAGCGTTAGACCTTAACAATGGCAACGAAAATACGGCGGTTGGCACCGGCTCGCTCTTGCTCAACAGTACCGGCGAAAACAACACGGCCGTAGGCGCGTTCGCGCTTGTAAACAGCACCGACGGCAACGGCAGCACGGCTGTCGGTGACCGTGCGCTTCAAAACGCCACTAGCGGCCCCAACACTGCCACGGGTTCACATGCGCTCATTGCCAACACTACCGGCATCAATAACGCAGCCTTTGGTGTTCATGCCCTCCAGACTAACATCGACGGCATCAGCAACACGGCCATCGGCAATTCAGCGCTCGATCTTGTCGACCACGGCAGCGCCAACACAGCCATAGGGAGACACGCCGGCGATCATATCACCACAGGCAATAACAATGTATGTGTGGGTACATTTTCCGGGACTGGTATCACAACTGGCAGTAACATTATCACCATTGGTCCCGTGTCTGGTGTTCACAGTGTTTTCGGCCAAGGCGATAACAGGACCTATATCGCCAACATCATTAATGGATTCGTTGATTCAAAGACGGCCCAGGCTGTATACGTCGATGCGGATGGAAGATTGGGCACCGTCCCCGCCGCTGCCGAACCTGAGCTCCGCCTACCCGGGCCTGCTACTGCCAAACCCAATCTCAACGACCAAACCATGCTGAATCGCAAAGTGGAGGCATTGGAAATCGCTGTGGCAGAGTTGAGAGAGCAACTCAAAGAGCAGGCCTCACAAATCCGAAAGGTAAGTGTGCAACTCCAGCTAAACAAATTTACGGGACAAACAATCAGCAATAATCAATCAAACGTTCGGTAGAGCCTTCAACGCGGCAGGCCAGCCCACAAAGCCTAACCAGTGTAGTGGTACGTTCGGATGCCCGTTAGGGCAAAAGGGTTGTGCGCTACCGTAATCATTTTTCCATTCCGGCGATATGCTCCGCGTGGTGATGCCCGCCGTGACTGTGGAGAGATGGACGGATACGCAGGAAAAACTCGAACGCGTAACCGAGATCGTCGCCGTAATACCGATCGAGAGTGTCGGGGCGATTGTTGATGGTGAATTGCGTGCCGAGACCGACATCGAGGCTGTTGCCGTGTGACAAGTCGCGAACGTAACCGAGCGTGTATCCGGCCACGGGAAAGATCCGCGTATGCGCGGCCTCATTGAGGACCAGTTCGTGGCCGGATTTTCCCACGTTTTCCCAGCGGAAATAGACGGTGTCGCGACCACGCTGGTAATTCGATTCAATCAAAAACGATTGCGTTTTGCCTTCCTCAGTCGCGTTGTTCTGCCCCCACACAAACGTATTTGACCAGTTGCTGTCGTAGCCCAGCGGAACGTTGTAAATCGCCGACGCGGTCGTGCGATGGATGTTCGTGTTCGGATCAAGCTCTTCGGGACTCTTGATGTAACCATACGAAACCTGCAACGCCAGGTTTCGTGTGGGATTCCAAGAGAGGCGGCCGCTGTATGAATCAAAGCGCGGCGTATCGAAATCGTAACGGTCTTCGTCCGGCTCACGACCGGTGAAAATGCTGCCCTCGATTTTCACGTTGCGCCACTGTGCACCGAGCGTTGCAACGCCAAATGTGATGTGCGTCGAGTCCTGCCAGTGATGTCCGATTGGTGCGTCTGGATCATCCATTGCCGATGGACGATGCATGAACGCCGGAGGACCGAGCGCCGGTTCACCTGGATAACCGAAATAGACGTACGCGCTCAGATCGTGGTCGAATTTTTGCGAGACGCTGAACGAAAGTTCATCGAAGAGATCATGCGGATGTTGACGGTCATGCAGTGGTTCTCCGTTCCACGATTCACCGGTTTGAAACAAAAGCGGATAACCGCGTCCGCCTTCGGTCAGCGGATCGAGGCTCATCATTAAGTGCGCACCGAACTGCGCATTTTCCCAAAGCGGACGGGAATACATCCCCATGACCCAGTTCGGCGCATCGATCCGATCATCGCCGCGTCGGGTGCTCACGTTGGTATAGCGCGGGAAAATTGCGCCGTGCAACATCAGCATGTTCTCGCCGAACATGAACATGCGGCCGTACATCGGCGACGAATCCGGAAGCCAGCTCGTGCCGGAGCCTTCGCGGCTCATCGGGTCAGCGAGATCAATGGTGGAATGCATTTCCATCCGCATCTCATGCTCATGATCGTGCTCGCCTGTCGCGCCGGAGCCGTGCTCTTGGGGCATCGCCATTGCATTTGCGTGCTGCATTGCATGTTCCGAATTGGGCATTGGATGTTGGACCTTGGGCGTTGAGCGGTTCTTCTCTTCCACAGGCACGAGCTTCATCCCACATTTGGGACAATTGCCCGGCTGATCCGTTATCACTTCGGGATGCATTAGACAGGTGTACTTCTGCGCCTTCCCGTGCTCGCCTGCCGCGCCGTAGGTCGCCGCGGCGACCGAAGGCGGGTGCTCGTCAGTCAAACGATTGGGTTCAATCGCGCCTACCTGAGCCGTCAAGGTCACCGACAGCGTAAGTGCGCTCCCGATTATGACTGAAATTTGGTTTCGCATTTTCGTCTGGTTGTAGGGCAGGCGCCTCGCCTGCTAAAAGGGAAAACGGCAACCGGAGCGGTTGCCCTACAAGCAGAACGCAAATGCGACTGCTCTACGCGATGAACGGCGGAGCGTGAACCAGAAGACTCCGCTGCAAAATCAATTCAGCGAACGAAAATGCGCCGGGCGGTCCGGTGTCGAGCAACAGCGGCGCAACAGTTCGCGACGGATAGACAACGAATGCGACTTTCTGAATGGGGAAATTCGCATCGCAGAATTTCGCATCATTGCGTGCCCAATCCTTTGTTTTCGCAAAAATAAGAGCGCGCAAAACTTTGCAGCACTGGACTTGCGAGGATTGTCCTTTTTGCTTTCCAGGCTTGGAGTGGAACGGGCACTCGGTTTGCCCCTTGACGATTTCCGATGCGACCGCGGCGAATGCACAATGATTCGAGACTGCAATCCATGAACAGATCGCAATGGCGACGGCAACGCAGCGCGCGATCGCGGTCATACCGAGTTTGGAGTGCGCGCACATGCCTGCGGTTTTAAAGCGGTGACATGTCACCGCACTCCAAATAGGTCGCACTCTGTGTCCGTTCAAACGTTTTCTTGCGAATCAACGATCGGCGCGATCGGTGCCGAAGGTGTGCTTTCTGGCGGGACCACATCGGGAACCGAACCGGTCGACACGGGTTGAATCTCTGGCTGTTCCACACGTGTTGCCATGACCATCGCCGTGAAAAGCAAGGCGCCGGCAAGGAAATAAGGCGCGCCCGGCAGGTGAATCGGACTTTTTGCGTCGATAAACCACCCAAAAATTCGCAGGAATAACCACGGTCCGATGATGAACGTGATTGAGCGCATACTTTGCAGCGCACCTTGCAACTCGCCATGTTCTCGCTCGCTCACGCGATGAGTCATCATGCTTTGGGCCGCCGGCATGGAAATGTTCCATAGTGAAATGATTGGGATCGAAGCGAGCAACCAGGCGCCGGTCTTAGCCCAGCCTGCAATCATCATTCCGCTCGCACCAAAGAACTGACCAATGTAAAGCGTACGCTTCTCTCCGAAACGCGCGACCATTCGCCCCGTCAGTCCTCCTGAAATAACCGCCGTGACGATCCCCACGATCATCAGTGAGATTCCGATCATTCCCTGACTCCAGTTATATCGATAGATGGCGTACAGCGCCCAAACGCTAAACACGTTGTGCGAAAGATAGGCAAGAAACTGGATCGTGGTCAGTCGCCAAAGTTCGTGATGCGAACGGAGCAGCGTCAGCGAACCAACAGGATTCGCGCGGCGTAGTGCGAAGGCTTTTCGTTGTTGGCGCGAGAGCGACTCGGGAACGAAGAAGTAACCCCAGAGCCAATTCGTTAGGCTAAGGATGGCTGCAATCCAGAACGCAAGACGCGGATTAACATCGCCGGCCAATCCACCAATCGCAGGTCCGAACGTGAAACCGATGCCGAATGCCACACCGATGAGACCGAACGCTCCGGCTCGTTTTTCCTTCGGAGTGACGTCCGCGATATAGGCCATGGCCGTCGGGATACTTGAAGTCGTGATTCCGGAAATAATCCGACCGAGGAAAAGCCAGCTTAACGAGGGGGCCATCGCCATTACGATGTAATCCAATCCGAGACCAAGGTTTGAGAGCAGGATGATCGGGCGCCTTCCGAATCGATCCGACAGAACTCCAAGCAACGGTGAAAAGACAAATTGCATCAGCGCGAAGACGACGGCGAACCGCGCGCTCCATTTCGCTGCATCGGTCATCTGGCCGCCAAGAAAATCGAGAATGAGCTTGGGTAGTACAGGGATGATCAAACCCATCGCCAGGATGTCGAGCGTCACCGTGACAAGAATGAAAATGACTGCGGCAGGGCGTGATTTCATCAAAGTGGAGGATCAATGCAACGTTGTCGCGGCGGTTGTGTCAACCGCAGCAGCAAAGGCACTCGCCGCGGCGAGCGCCTCTACACATATTCTTTCGCGATGCTTCGCGCCGCGTAGCGGTCAGCGAAAGCGCAAAAGCCGCAAGAGTAGAAGGTGGATCGGCGTGAAAGCGCGGCCGTTGCTTCGCATCCGTTACGGCTCCGATCGAAGATTCGCCGTGGCGAAATACGACGGCCAAGCGCGATCGAACGCGCGTCTAAGTGCGCGGCGAAGCCGCAGCGTTTGCCGACGCGTTGACGCTCGCGTGCATCGCTATGCGAAGCATTGCGGCAGGACAACCCGTTCCACCTTGGCTATTTTGCGCGATGGTATCGCTCTCCTACCGCTCCCCAAAAACCGAAGTGCGAGAGAGCAAGATCCACGGACGCGGTCTGTTCGCTGTGGCTGACATTACCAAAAACGAAATCGTCGCCGTCAAAGGCGGGCACATTGTTGATCGAAAAACTTTGCGTGAAAAAATTACTCCCGTCCTTGGACCGGTAGAAATTCAGATCGACGACGAACTATTCATTGCGCCGGTTACCGAAGAAGAGCGCGAGAGGTCGATGTTGTATTTGAATCACTCCTGCAATCCGAATGTTGGAGTGCGCGGTGAGATTACATTCGTGGCCATGCGTGAGATTCGCGCCGGCGAAGAACTCACGCATGATTGGGCGATGACCGACGACGATGATTATTCGCTACAATGCAAGTGCGCTGTGTCTGATTGCCGGAAAATGTTGACCGGGAAAGATTGGCAACGCCCGGATTTGCAGAAGCGGTACGTCGGCTATTTTTCAGCCTATCTTGCGCGAAAAATCGCGCTGCTCGAAGCGCGGCGGTGATGCCGTCCGCGAGG
>JBLMXH010000029.1:0-6714 GCA_050257685.1 Nitrospirota bacterium | reverse complement strand
AAATGGCGGAGCGCCTGGCGGAACAACCCGAGCAATTCGTGCAGGCGATGGCGCAAAGCGAGCTCGGATTGTCCGAGCATCGATTTCCCAACCACTGGACCGCCGCTTTATCAGCGGGCATTTCCACCGCGATCGGAGCGTTTGTTCCTATCATTCCGTTTTTTTTCTCCGGCGGGCTCGACGCTGTTATCGCCTCGTTTGGAATCAGTCTTGTCGCGCACTTTGCCGTCGGAGCTCTGAAATCGCTGATCACCATCCGGTCATGGTGGGCATCAGGTCTGGAGATGACGTGGATTGGCATAATCGTTGCTGTAGTCACGTACGGCCTTGGGCTTGCCTTCGGAGCCTTGGGTTAGAAAAACGATTCGAACATGTCTTTGCATGATTTTCGCTACAGCGCGCGCTCTCTTCTAAAGAACCCTGCCTTCGCGATTTTAGCCATACTCACGATCGCGCTCGGCATTGGCGCGAACACATCCATCTTCACCGCTGTAGAGGGCGTCCTTCTCAAATCGTTCTCGTTTCCGGAAGCAGAGCGTTTGGTCGTCGTGAGTGGTGTGTCGAAATCGCTGCCCGACATGGAGGTGTCGTACCCCGATTATCTCGACTGGCGCGCCGAGCAGCGGGTTTTTATCGATCTTGCGGCACGCACATCCGCCGGCGGCGTGATCAGCGCGATCGGCGAACCCGAACGAGTTTTTGGCCGATACGTGACGGCAAGCTTCTTTTCAACCTTGCCTGTTCAGCCGCAGATCGGGCGATTCTTCGGCGAAGAGGAAGACAAACTGGGTGCAGCGCGGGTCATGGTGATCGGTGATGGATTATGGAAGCGTCGTTTCAATGCCGATCCCGCGGTGATCGGCCGCGCGATCAATTACAATGGCGCGAGCTGGACGGTCATCGGCGTTCTGCCGGCGAACTTCGATTTCTACGGCCGCAGGAATGGGAACAACGATATCTATCTGCCGATCGCCCAATTAGCTTTAGTAAATCCATCCTTCCTGCGCGACCGCGGTGTGCATGGTTGTCGTGTGATCGCGCGGCTACGGCCGAGTGTGAGCGAACGAGAGGCCGCGATGGCAATGAATACGATCGCGGCGCGGCTGGCGGCGCAATATCCAGTCACGAATGCAGGCGTGACTGTCGAAGTTCGTTCGCTACTGCGCGATTTTGTCGGTGAAGATAGCAAGGCTTTGCTTGTTACATCAGCTGGCGCAATTCTCGTTCTGCTGATCGCGTGCGCGAACGTGGCGAACCTCACACTCGCGCGCGCTTCGACACGTGAGCGTGAGATCGCCGTGCGTCTGGCGGTTGGCGGATCGCGCTGGCAGATCGTTCGTTTGTTGTTAAGTGAGTCGCTCCTCATCGCATCCATCGGTGGGGCCTTTGGCGTACTGCTCGCGTTCGGGGCGGTTGACGTCTTCAAGATAGTCGGCGCGGGCGTGATCGCGCGGATCGATGAAATCGCCGTCGATGTGCCAGTGCTGATGTTTTCGGCAGGCACGATCTTCATCGCGACGGCTCTCTTTGGATTGTTGCCGGCGATGAAAGCCGCGCGGCTGAACGTCGAGCCTGCATTGAAATCGGGCGGGCGCAGCAGCGGCGGTGGTTTGGCGCGCGTACGCAAAACTTTAATTGTAAGCGAACTCACGCTTGCGCTCATGCTTCTGATCAGCGCTTCATTGCTAGTAAAGAGCTTCTGGAAACTAATTAGTGTCAATCCCGGGTTTGATCCTGCGCACGTGCTGACATTTCGGCTCCGTTTGCCCGATTCGAAATATGATAACGCCGACATGGCCATCCGAACGGTGAGAGAATTGCGACGCCGCATCAGCGAATTGCCCGGAGTGGTGCGCGTGGGAATCACCAGCGGCATTCCGTTAGGCCGTGACAACCCCGAAGGTTATTGGCTCGAAGGCCAGCCCGGCCCGACAAATCCCATAGAGTGGCCGGTGGCACTCTCGTTGTTCGTCGATGAAGGTTGCTGCCACGCTCTCGGCGTTCCTCTTCTGGCGGGACGTATGCTCACCGAGGGAGACACGCTCGACTCGCCGCCCGTGGTAATGGTGGACGATGGATTTGTGCGCGTTCATTTCGGGGGCGACATGCACGCGGCGCTTGGTCGACGGCTGCGCTTCAAAGGTGAAGGCGAGCCCTGGCGTCAGATTGTCGGCGTGGTCCGCCACGTCACGCATTACGGGTTAGAGGAACACGCTCGCGTCGAAGTTTACCGGCCGTGGCTGCAAATCAATTCCGGCCCGGATGATTTTTATTACCATGCCATGGATTTCGCGGTGAAGACAGCGGACGAGCCAAACTCGTATCTCCCCGCCATTAAGGCGGAACTGCGCAAGATCGATAATGACTTGCCGCTTGGAAACGTGGCGACACTCGAAAAATTGTTGCGCGATTCCACGGCGACGCGTCGGTTCAATCTCGGGTTGATTAGCACGTTTGCATTGCTTGCGCTCGCCCTGAGCGCGGTCGGTTTGTACGGTGTAATCAGTTATGGTGTAAACCAGCGCACGACCGAGATCGGCATCCGGATGGCACTAGGTGCAGAACGAAAGGACGTGCTTAAACTGATCTTGCGCGAAGGTTTGGCCCTGGCCGTGATTGGCACACTGTTAGGGGCCGGCGGCGCACTGGCACTGACGCGATTTCTTTCGAGCGTCTTATTCAGGGTTTCCGCGACTGATCCAACCATTTACCTGACGGCGTCCGCGTTACTTCTAGTCATCGCCATGCTTGCCTGTTTTTGGCCGGCACGCAGGGCGTCCGCTGTTCAACCGCTTGAAGCATTACGTTACGAATAAGCTGTGGCTCGAATTCTTCTAGCAGACGACCAGCGCGACGTGCTTGAAGCACTGCGCATTTTGCTAAAGAGCGAAGGTTACCAGACCGAAGGAGTCACCTCGCTTTCCGGCGTCTTTCACGCGCTGGAAAAGAAGGAGTATGCGCTGTTGCTCATGGACCTGAATTACACGCGCGACACCACGTCGGGCCAGGAGGGCTTGGCAGCGATTGTGAAAATTCAGGAAATCGACCCGACACTGCCGATCGTGGTGATGACGGCCTGGGCTACCATCGAACTTGCTGTGGAAGCAATGAAACGCGGCGCGCGCGATTTCGTCACCAAACCGTGGGATAATCAGCGATTGCTTCTGATCATCAGGACGCAGATCGAGCTTGCTGCGGCGCTCCGTCGCGAGCGCAAACTTGAAGCTGAAAATGAAATCCTACGCGGCACCATTCCAGACTTAATCGCGCAATCCCCCGCAATGCGCCCTGTCGTTGAAATGATTTCGCGCGTTGCGCCATCGGGTGCGAACGTGCTGATTACCGGCGAAAATGGCACCGGGAAAAGCTTAATTGCACACGCGATTCACGGCCTTTCGCCACGGGCGACCCGAACCATGATCACCGTCAACATGGGCGGCCTTTCGGAGACCTTATTTGAAAGCGAACTGTTCGGGCACGTCAAAGGCGCATTTACTGATGCAAAAACCGATCGCGCAGGACGCTTCGAGCTCGCCGATGAGAGCACGCTGTTCATGGATGAGATCGCAAATATCCCGCTTGCTCAACAGGCAAAACTCCTGCGGGTCATCGAGACCGGCGATTTCGAGCGGGTCGGTTCATCAAAAACGCTTCACGCAAACGTGCGAATCATCTCTGCCACAAACGCAAATTTGGAGAACGAAATCGCAGCCGGCCGTTTTCGGCGGGACCTCCTGTTTCGGCTGAACACAATTGAGATCGAATTGCCGCCGTTGCGCGATCGGCGCGAGGACATCATGCCGCTGGCGAACAGCTTTCTTCGGCAACACGCAGAGCGTTATCGAAAACAGGTTGGCGGTTTCGACGAAAGCGCGCGCGAGCGCCTGCTACAACATCGGTTCCCTGGAAACATCCGGGAGCTCGATCACATCATAGAGCGCGCCGTGCTGATGACGAAGGACCGACAAATTCACGCAGCGGACCTTGGCCTAACGACGGGTACGTCCGAATCGCGGAATGTTGAAGAGATGAGCCTTGAGGAGGTCGAGGCGTTTCTGATCAAGAAAGCGCTCGCTCGAAATGATGGAAACGCGCGTAAGGCCGCAGAGGCACTCGGCTTGAGCAGAAGCGCGTTCTATCGGCGACTGCAACAGTATGGACTTTGATCCGGGGAGCACGAGCGCCTCGCGTGTCACCGCTGGCGCCCTCGCCAGCCGTTCAGGCAAACGGATCTGGAACAAGAAAAAACAGTTCGTGATGGCGAGGCGCCATCACCAGCACGCGAGGGCGCGTGCGATCCCGGGATAAAAATGGCGCGCAAAATAAAAAAAACAGCGCGGCTTTCCTACGAAGGGAAAATTACCTGGCTCACGTTTATCGCAGTCGCGCCTGCGATGATCATTGCGCTTGCGCTTCTTTGGTTCGGTGATCACACGCCAAAAGTGCAGTGGACACTTACGATTTTGATTGTTGGCTGCATGGCTTCATTCATCTGGAGCACGCGCGAACACGCTG
Source organism: Nitrospirota bacterium (assembly GCA_050257685.1). Taxonomy (GTDB): domain Bacteria; phylum Verrucomicrobiota; class Verrucomicrobiia; order Chthoniobacterales; family UBA10450; genus Udaeobacter. The sequence continues at coordinate 2,199 of JBLMXH010000029.1, read as the reverse complement.
TTCGTCCATTGCAAACCCTTTCCAACCTCCTCGCAGCATTGCGCGAGGGTGACTACTCCATTCGTGCGAGAGGCGCGCGCGAAAACACCGCGTTGGGCGAAGTCCTGCTCGAAGTGAATTCGCTCGGCGAAACGTTGCGTCAGCAACGCCTCGGCGCCTTTGAAGCCACGGCGTTGCTGCGCACGATCATGAGCGAAATCGATGTGGCGATCTTCACGTTTGATCCCGAAAGGCGCCTCCGCCTCATCAATCGCGCCGGTGAGACTTTGCTGGGGCGACCGATCGACAAGTTGTTAGGCAAAACTGCGCGGGAACTCGGGCTTGATGCTTGTTTCAGTGGGGATGACGGCGAACCATTGACCCTGAGTTTTCCCGGAGGGTCAGGTCGGTGGGGCATTGGCCGAAGCACATTTCGCGAACAGGGTTTGCCGCACGAACTGCTGGTATTGACAGATCTGAGTCGCACCCTGCGCGAGGAAGAACGCCGGGCGTGGCAGCGACTAGTACGAGTGCTCGGCCATGAGATGAACAACTCGTTAGCGCCGATTAAATCACTTGCCGCCAGTTTGGAATCGCTGCTGCAGCGCGAGCCTCTGCCAACGGACTGGAAAGAGGATGCAAGCTCGGGTTTGAACTCCATCGCATCGCGCGCCGATTCTCTGAGCCGTTTCCTGCAAGCTTACACACGATTGACAAAGCTTCCGCCGCCTCAGAAACAAGACATCGATCTTGCCAGCTTGATACAGCGTGTCGTCGATTTGGAGCCCAGGCTCAAAGTTCAAGTCCGGCCGGGTCCGAAAACAGTGATTCGCGCAGACGCGGCGCAGATTGAACAAGTGTTAATCAACCTGTTGCACAACGCTGTTGATGCCGCGCTTGAAACGCACGGGAACGTTACGCTCCGTTGGCGTGAGAAAGGAAATTGCGTTGAGATCCTTGTGGAAGACGAAGGTCCGGGAATCATGAACCCCGCCAATCTCTTCGTTCCGTTCTTTACCACGAAACCCGAAGGCTCCGGGATTGGATTGCCATTGAGCCGTCAAATTGCCGAAGCGCACGACGGCACTTTGATGCTCATGAATCGAGACGATCGCCAGGGCGCGCAAGCCTTGCTGCGTTTACCAAAGTAAATCCGGGGAGCGCACGCGGCTCGCGTGCTGCGATTGGCGGCCTCGCCAATCGGGGAAACAAATTAACGGTAACAACAGGGTTAAATATGTGGGGAAGTTTGCCGCGAGGCGCGACAAACAGCACGCGAGCCGCGTGCCTTCCCCGGAAAACCGTCCCAAAGTTGGGACGGCGCAGTCCCGGAAGCGAATCGCGTGCAAAAACTTCCAGAAGGAAAGCAAAACTTCTAACTGCTGAATACCAGCGAGTTATAACTTTTTCGCGTTGTTGGCATGGCCCCTGCATTAGAAGAGGCAAGAAAGTTGAATCCAGCAAACACACTAACCGCTTCTCATCAATAGGAGGTAACAGAAAAAACATGAAACCATCTCAAAACATACGAGCGGACGCACAGAAGTTTCCACTCGTCGACTGTTGTTACCACGCACCGATCCTCAACCGTTCGAGCGCGCCGCGCATCAAAAGATCCAAGTCGTTACGCGACATCAGCCGGGATTATTTCGACGCTGAAGCCAATCGCGAGTTTACAACTGAAGCCGCCGTGTTCGGCACGCTTATCGCCATGGCTATCGTGCCGATCATGACCGGCATGTTCGCAGTGGTTCATCTGCTTCGTGCTCTCCCGCTGTTCTGATCCAACAAAACCGTGATTCCAGACCGAAAACCAACAGACCCAAGGATTGTGCGCCCGGCCGGCTTTGCGCCGAATCTCTCTTCGATGGACGTGCCGCGCACAGGCGTCGCGGCAAAAAAACGCAAGCGCCGCATCCTGATCATCGCTGGATCGGTTCTCGGGTTGATCCTGGCCACAATTGCAATTTCGCGTTTGAAACCAGCCGTGCCGAGCGTCGATCGCTCGACCGTTTGGGTCGATACCGTTAAACGCGGTCCCATGGTGCGACAGGTGCGCGGGCTCGGGACTCTCGTGCCGGAAGATATTCGCTGGATCCCGGCAAACACCGAGGGCCGGGTGGAAAAAATAAATATCTGGCCCGGGACGCACGTGGAACCGGACTCGGTGATTTTGGAAATGAGCAGTCCTGAGGTGGAGCAAGCTGCACACGACGCGCA